>CADCTH010000354.1 GCA_902805495.1 uncultured Actinomycetospora sp. | reverse complement strand
GCCGCGGGGCTCCGTCGACGGTGACTACTACATCCCACAGTTCTCCGCCGACGGCCGCACCGTGTCGTACCGCTTCTGCACCGGCAACGACACGGACACGAACAACGACTTCCTCGTCTCCGGCGCCTGCGTCACAACCCGCCCGACCACCTGAGCCGGAGGCGAGCAGCCCAGGACCCGTTACACACGGAAACCCCGCAGCAGTCCGGCGGCAACCACGCGGCAACAGCGCGCGCGCACCGTGATCGCCATGGCGCTCACCACCGACACGGCCCCGCACACCGGGACCTCCCGGCACCGGCCGCCGGGCCCGGCCGACCTGGCGGGGCGCCACTGGCCCGTGGCCGTCGTCGGTGGTGGGCAGGCGGGGCTGTCGATGAGCCGCTGCCTGCAGCGCCGCGGGATCGACCACGTCGTGCTCGAGCGCGCCGAGGTCGCGCACTCCTGGAAGACCTACCGGTGGGACACGTTCTGCCTGGTCACGCCGAACTGGCAGTGCCGGCTGCCGGACTTCCCCTACGCGGGCGACGACCCGCACGGGTTCATGGTCCGCGAGCAGATCGTCGACTACCTCGAGGCCTATCGCGCGTTCGTCGACCCGCCGGTCGTCGAGGGCGTCGAGGTCACCCGGCTCTCGCGCGACGAGCGCGGCACGTACCACCTGACCACGAGCGCCGGCGGCCTCACCGCCGACCAGGTCGTCGTCGCCACCGGCGGCTACCACACGCCGATCACGCCGCCCCTGTCCCAGCCGCTGCCCGCGGGCATCGCGCAGGTCCAGTCCCAGGACTACCGGAGCGGCGCCCAGCTGCCCCCCGGCGAGGTGCTGGTCGTCGGCTCCGGCCAGTCCGGCGCGCAGATCGCCGAGGACCTGCACCTCGAGGGCCGGCAGGTCCACCTCGTCGTCGGCGACGCCCCGCGCGTCGCCCGGTTCTACCGCGGCCGCGACGTCACCGACTGGCTCGCCGAGATGGGCTACTACGACATGCCCGTGACCGAGCACCCGCGCCGCGAGGCCGTTCGCGCCCAGGCCAACCACTACGTCACCGGACGCGACGGCGGGCGCGACATCGACCTGCGCGCCCACGCCCGCGACGGGATGCGCCTCTACGGCCTGCTCACCGACCACCGCGACGGGGTCCTGCACTTCGACACCGACCTCACGCGGCGTCTGGACCACGCCGACGAGGTCTCCGAGTCGATCAAGGACACGATCGACCGGTACGTCGCGGAGAAGCAGGTCGACGTCCCCGTCGAACCGCGCTACACCCCGGTCTGGCGTCCCGCCCGTGAGGTGTCCGAGCTGCGCCTGGCCCACACCGGCATCACCTCGGTGGTGTGGTGCATCGGCTTCCGCCAGGACTTCCGGTGGGTCGACGTGCCGGTGTTCTCCGGGCGCGGCGCCCCGGCGCACACCCGGGGCGTCACCAGCTCGCCCGGCCTGTACTTCCTCGGCCTGCCGTGGCTCTGGACGTGGGGCTCCGGGCGCCTCTCGGGCGTCGGGCGGGACGCCGAGCACCTCGGCGAGCGCATCGGGTCGCGACGCGGCCTCACGAGCACCGGGCCCCGCGGCGACGTCTGCAACGTGCTGGCCCTCGGTTCCTGAACAGACGAAGGGCGCCCCCCGTCGAACCGATCGACCGGAGGCGCCCTTCGCTCAGTCCCTGACGCTCAGCCCTCGTGCGTCGAACCGGTCGGGCCGGGGTGTCCGGGCGTGTTCGCCGGAGCCGGCGGGGTCTGGGGAGTCTGCGGGGTCTGGTCGCCGGTCGACGGGACCGCTCCGGCGCTCCGCGGAAGGCCGAGGGACTGGCGCTTCTCCGAGGCCTCGCGCATCTTCCGGGCCGGCAGCGAGAGGCGCCAGATCGACCGGGTGGCCTGCCAGAACTGCCGCGGGAACGAGCCGGTCGTGTAGGGCAGGTCGTACTTCTCGCACATCGCGAGGACCCGCTCCTGGATCTCCGGGTACCGGTTCGACGGCAGGTCCGGGTACAGGTGGTGCTCGATCTGGTAGCCGAGGCTGCCCGACATGATGTGCATGAGCCGGTTGCCCGTGAAGTTCGCCGAGCCGAGCAGCTGGCGCAGGTACCACTCGCCCTGCGTCTCGGACTCCAGCTCCTCCTCGGTGAACACCTCGGCGCCGTCCGGGAAGTGCCCGCAGAAGATGATCGCGTAGGACCAGACGTTGCGGATGATGTTCGCCGTGAAGTTGGCCGTCGCCGTCGGGAGGAAGTTCTTGCCGGTGAGGGCCGGGAAGAGGACGTAGTCCTTGCCGATCTGGCGGGCCTGCTTCTGGGCGATGCCCTTCAGCTTGCGCCGGAACTCGTCCGGGTCCTCGAGCTGCAGCTTCACGAGGCCGTCGATGTCGAGGTCGTGCAGCGACACCCCGTACTCGAACGCCACCATGAGCAGGGTGTTCACGACGGGCTGCGTCAGGTAGTACGGGTGCCACGGCTGGTCGGACCGGACGCGGAGGATCTCGTACCCGACGTCCTTGTCCTTGCCGATCACGTTGGTGTACGTGTGGTGCAGGTAGTTGTGGGAGTGCTTCCACTGGTCCGCGGGGCAGACGTTGTCCCACTCCCACGTGGACGAGTGGACCTCCGGATCGTTCATCCAGTCCCACTGGCCGTGCATGACGTTGTGGCCGATCTCCATGTTCTCGAGGATCTTGGCCACCCCCAGCGTCAGCGCGCCGGCCCACCACAGCTCACGGCGGTGGCTGCCGAACAGCATCGCGCGCGCGGCCACGTTCAGCCGGCGCTGGATGGTGATGAGACGCCGGATGTAGGCGGCGTCCTCGTCGCCGCGCTTCTCCTCGAAGTCGGCGCGGATCTGGTCGAACTCGCGTCCGAGGGCCTCCACGTCGGCTTCGGTGAGGTGCGCGAACTCCTTGACGTCCGAGATGGCCATACGGTCGTTCCTCCACAGGACGGCGGTGTCTGTCTGGGTCCTCGTCGACGGGTCGGTCGGTCGGTCGTGTCGGGCGGGGGTCAGACGTCCAGGACGACGTCACCGGCGGCGGCACCGATGCAGGTCTGCACCTTGATGGCGTCCCAGTCGGCGCCACCGCTGCCGTCGGCGCGCTGCTCGGAGCCGTCGCGCAGGTCGCGGACGACGCCGTCGCGCAGCGGCACGACGCAGGTGTGGCAGATGCCCATGCGGCACCCGAAGGGGAGCTTCAGGCCGGCCTGCTCGCCGGCCTCGAGGATGGTGGTCGCGCCGTCGATCTCGATCTCGACGTCGGACTGCGCGAAGCGCACCGTGCCGCCCTCGGCCTCGCCACCCGACATGTCGACGGAGAACCGCTCGACGTGCAGCTGGTCCTCCAGGCCGGCGTCGGCGTCGACGCGCTCGGCCTCGTCGAGCAGGGAGTTCGGGCCGCACACCCAGGTCTGGCGCTCGCGCCAGTCCGAGCAGAGCTCGGAGAGGTTCTCGAGATCGAGATGGCCATCGGTGCGCGTGTACTGCTTGTGCACCCGGAGGCTCTCGTGCTTCGCCGCGAGGGCGTCCAGTTCGTCGCCGAAGATCAGGCTCTCCTGATCCGGAGCGGAGTGCGCGATGAAGACATCGGGCATGGTGCCGCGGCGGTCGAGGGTGCGCAGCATCGCCATGATCGGCGTGACGCCGCTGCCGCCCGTGAGGAAGAGCATCTTGTCCGGCGGCGGATCGGGGAGCACGAACTCGCCGCTCGGCGGGGCGAGGCGCACGATGGTGCCCGGCTCCAGGCCCTCGACGAGGTGCTTCGACAGGAAGCCCTCGGGCATGGCCTTGACCGTCACCGACAGGTGGCCCTGGTCGCGCCTGGGCGGCGACGTCAGGGAGTACGACCGCCAGTGGAAGCGGCCCTCGACCTGGACGGCGATGCCCACGTACTGGCCGGCCTGGTGGTCGAACGACCAGCCCCAGCCGGGCTTGATGACGAGGGTGACGGCGTCCTCGGTCTCGGGGACGACCTTGACGACCTTGCCGCGCAGCTCCCGCGCCGACCACAGCGGGTTGATCAGCGAGAGGTAGTCGTCGGGCAGGAGGGGGGTGGTGAACCGGGCGGCGACCTTGCGCAGCCGGTTGACCCCACGGGGCAGACGGCCGGGCGTGGTGCCCTCGGCATCGCTCACGGTGCTCACCTCCCCAACACTACACGGTACCAAGGGTATCGGAAACCGAGAGTAACGGCCAAAGAGCCGTCAGCCATTGGTTGCCAGTCTTCATCCGGATGAAACACGAGCAGGTGTCATATGTCGCCCGGGCGTGACACAAGGCATGCGGACTAGTCTGGCACCCCGTGGACACGGGGCGCGCGATGACGATCGACGTGCTCGCGCGCCGAGCGGGCATGACGATCCGCAACGTGCGCGCCCACGCGGCGCGCGGGCTGCTGCCCCCGCCGCACCTGCAGGGGCGCACCGGCTACTACGGCCCCGAGCACCTCACGCGGCTCGACCTCATCACCCAGCTCCAGGAGCAGGGCTTCGCGCTGGCGGCCATCGAGCGGCTCGTCGCCGCCACCCCGCACCAGTCCGCGGAGGAGGCGCTCGCGCAGTACCTCCACATGCTCGCGCCGTGGGCGCCCGAGCCCGCGCTGGACATGGCGTCCGACGAGCTGCCCGGGTGGCTGGGCGTGCCGGTGGACGACGACCGGTGGGAGACGCTGTTCCGGGCCGGGGTGCTCCAGCGGGTGGACGGCGGGCGCGTGCGGGTGCCGAACCCCGGCCTCGTGCGGGCCGGCGCGGAGGCCGTGCGGCTGGGCATGCCCCCCGAGACCCTCGTGGCGCTCTACGAGGAGCTGTCGACGCACGTCGTCGCCGTGACCGCGAGCTTCGTCGACCTGTTCCGCAGGACCGTGTGGTCGGACTTCGTGCAGGAAGGCCTGCCGCACGAGCGCCAGCAGCAGGTGCGCGACGTCGTCGGCGCCCTGCAGCCGGTGGCCGCGCAGGCGCTGCTCGCGACGTTCCGCCAGGCGATGCCGACCGCGATCTCGGGCTTCCTCGAGGAGGTCTCCGACGCCCTCGAGCAGGGTCCTCCCGCGGACGGGGCGGGTCCGGCAGACTCGGCCCGGTGAGCGAGACCGTCACCGCCGACCCCACCGCGGACCTGGCCCGCGCCCGCGCCGGTGACGACGCGGCCTTCGGCCGGCTGGTGGCGCCGCTGCGCCGCGAGCTGCACGCGCACTGCTACCGCGTGCTCGGGTCCGCCCACGATGCCGACGACGCGCTGCAGGACGCGCTGCTGCGCGCGTGGCGGGCGCTGGCGGACTTCGAGGGGCGCAGCACCCTGCGCACCTGGCTCTACACGGTGGCCACGCGCACCTGCCTGGACCACGCCCGGGCCCGCGGCCGCCGCGCGCTGCCCGTCGACCTCGGCCCGGCGAGCGACCGGGTCGTCACCGACGACGTGCCGGTCACCGAGGTCGCCTGGCTCGGACCCTGGCCCGACGAGCCCGACGAGCCCGGCGCGCGCCTCGAGCGCCGCGAGTCGGTCGAGCTCGCCTTCGTCGCCGCGCTGCAGCACCTGCCCGGCAACCAGCGCGCGGCGCTCGTGCTGTTCGAGGTGCTCGGCTTCTCGGCCGCCGAGATCGCCGCGACCATGGACACCTCCACCGCGTCGGTGAACTCCGCGCTGCAGCGCGCCCGCAGGCTGGTGGCCGAGAAGGTGCCGTCGGCCAGCCAGCAGCGCACCCTGCGCGAGATCGACGACGCGCGCCTGAGCGAGGTCGTCACCGGCTACTCCAGCGCGCTCGAGCGGGGCGACGCCGACGCGCTGGTCGCCCTGCTCACCGAGGACGTCACGTGGTCGATGCCGCCGATGGCGCACTGGTACGCCGGG
The DNA here is from genome assembly GCA_902805495.1 of uncultured Actinomycetospora sp. Lineage (GTDB taxonomy): Bacteria > Actinomycetota > Actinomycetes > Mycobacteriales > Pseudonocardiaceae > Actinomycetospora. The sequence continues at coordinate 4,542 of CADCTH010000354.1, read as the reverse complement.
CTCGGATCTGTGGACGCGTTCGTGCGCGCCGTCCCGGCCAGCGGGTCGTGCGGCGCGTGGCGGCACCTGCCGGTGGGCGCCAACGGGCAGCCCGCGGTGGCGAGTTACCGGCGCCCGCCGGACGCCCCGCCCGACGCTCCCCACGCGGCCTGGTCGATCGACGTGCTCACCCTGCGCGGCGACCGCATCGCCGCGGTCACCTCGTTCATCGGCGCCGAGCACCATTCGCGGTTCGGGCTGCCGGCATCGCTGCCGTGAGCGCGCCGGACGTCGGCGCGGGCAACGAGGCCCAGCGCGACGCGTGGGACGGCGACACCGGCGCGTTCTGGGCCGACCACATCGACCGCTTCGAGACCGTGGGCGCGGCGCACGGCACCGCGTTCCTCGACGCCGCCGCGGTGACGGCGGGCGAGACCGTGCTCGACGTCGGGTGCGGGGCCGGGCGCACGACGCTGGACCTCGCGCCGGCCGCGGCGCCGGGCACGGTCACCGGCATCGACCTGTCGACGCGCCTGCTCGCGATCGCCCGCGCCCGGGCCGCGGCCGCCGGCGTCGACACCGTGGAGTTCCTCCACGCCGACGCCCAGGTGCACCCGTTCCCCGCCGCGTCCACCGACGTCGTGGTCAGCCGCCACGGCACGATGTTCTTCGCCGACCCGGACGCCGCCTTCGCCAACCTCGCGCGCGCCCTGCGCCCGGGCGGGCGGATGGTGCTGCTGGTCTGGCGGGGCATCGAGCACCAGGAGTGGCTGCGGACGTTCCGCACCGTGCTGGCGGCCGGCCGGGAGCTCCCCCCGTGGCCGGACGGCCCGGGCATGCTGTCGCTGGCCGACCCCGACCGCGTGCGCGCCCTGCTCGACGGCGCCGGGTTCGCCGAGGTCGACCTCGACGGCCACCGCGCGCCGATGGTGTTCGGCGCCGACCCCGACGACGCGCTGGGCTACGTCGCGGGGATGAACTCGGGCCTGCTCGACGACCTCGAGCCGGCCGCCCGCGACGACGCCCTCGCCGCCCTGCGCGCGGACCTCGTCGCGCACCACGTCGCGCACGGCGTCCGGTACGAATCGGCCACCTGGATCGTGCGCGCCCGGCGCCCGTGAGTCAGCGGACGGTCGTCTCCGTGCCCGCGAGCTTCGCCGACATCGGGGTGTCGGGGAACGAGCGCAGCGTGCGCTTGAGCTCGGCGAACCCCCGCCACTGCGCGAGCGTCGCCACCGCGTCCCACAGCCGCAGCGCGTCCTCGCCCTCCGGCGGCGCGTCGATCACGGGCCCGAACAGGGCCGGGCCCGGCTCACCTCCCTCTTGGCCGGGGGGGCTGAACGACAGGATCGGCGTGCCCACACCCCCGCCGCAGCGCTGCGCGGCCTCCTCGGTCTCGGCGCGCAGGTCGTCGTCGCGGGACGTGTCGTCGGCGGCGTCGGCGAGGTCGGCCGGCAGCCCGGCGCGCTCGAGCGCGGGGCGCAGGTCGCGGCGGCGCGCCATCTCGTGCATCACGGCGCGGAAGTCGTCGCCCCCGGGCGGGTCGGCGTCCCACACCAGCGAGCCGAGCGCGGTGTAGAGGTCGCCCACCACCTGCTGCCCGTGCGCCTCCCGCGCGGCGTGCACCACGCGCAGCATCTCCAGACCGCGTACGTGGCTGTCGGGGTACTCCTCCGACGCCTTCTTGCGCTCCTCGTAGCTGATCTCCTCGTTGAGGATCGCCAGCGACACCGGCCGCCAGGTCACCTCCAGCGGGCGCTGCCGCGCCACCTCGACGACCCACCGCGAGGTCACCCAGCAGAACGGGCAGATCGGGTCGAAGAAGAACTCGAGTCGATCGCTCATGGGCCCCGGGGTACCCGGGCACCGTGAGCACCGGAACCGCCCGCCGCCTCTGGGCCCTCGACGGCGCGCGGCTGACGCTCGACCGTGCCGACATGCTCGACGGTGCCGCGCCCGGACCCGTCGAGCTCGTCGTCCCGAGCTTCCTCGTCGAGCACGACGAGGGGCTGGTGCTGCTCGACACCGGGCTCGCGCCGGAGGCCGCCGACGACCCGGTGGGCACCTACGGCGAGCTCGGCGCGAGGGTGCGGATGACCCCCGCGCAGCGCCTCGACCACCAGCTCGCCGCGATCGGCGTCCACCCCGGCGCGATCACCCACGTCGTCGTGTCCCACGTGCACTTCGACCACACCGGCGGGCTGCGCCACGTGCCGCAGGCGACCTTCCTGCTCGGTGCGGGCGACCGGGGCGCGGTGGACGGCGCCGACCCCGACATCGTCGCCCTGGCCCGTGCCGAGGACCTCGACCCGGTGCGCGACGCCGACGGGCTCGTCGTCGACGGCGACCTCGACCTGTTCGGGGACGCCGCCGTGGTGATGCTCGCGATGCCCGGGCACACGCCGGGCACCACGAGCCTGCTCGTCCGGCTCCCGGACCGCAGCGTGCTGCTCGCCGGCGACACCGCGCACCTGCACGAGGCGCTCGAGCACCCGGCGCCGATGGCCGCCGACACCGTGCGCCGCGACGCCCTGGCCTCGCTGCAGCGCCTCGTCGGGCTCGCGCACACCCACGACGCCGTGGTGTGGGTGACCCACGACCCCGACGACTGGGCCCGCTTCGGCGCGCCCGGGGAGATCACGCTGCCTCAGGACCGCCGGACGCGGTAGCGCAGGTGCGTGACCCGCCGGCCGGGCACGACGAGGTACGGGTCCTCGAGCACGGTCTCCGGGGCGTCCTCGCCGAAGAAGCGCTTGCCGCGACCCAGCACGACGGGCGCCAGCGAGATCTCGACCTCGTCGACCAGCCCGGCCGCGAGCGCCTGCCCACCGACGTCGCCCGCCGTGACCGAGACGTCCGCGTCGCCGGCGAGCTCGCGGGCCGTCGCCACCGCGGCCTCGACCCCCTCGGTGACGAACGTGAACGGCGCGGTGCCGTAGTGGGCCCAGTCGGTCGGCACGGTGTGGGTGAGGACCACGACGTGCTCGCCCGCCGGGGGGCGGCCGTCCCAGCCGTCGGTGTGGTCGAAGAGGTGGCGGCCGATCACCCCGGACCGGATGCGTCCCCACTGCTCGCGCATCCAGGTCGCGCTCTCCACGCCCGTCCGGAAGGGACGCTGCTCGTCGCCGGCGTGCACGTCGACGTCCCCGGCGGTGAACCAGTCGAAGAGAGGACCCACCGCGTCGTCGGGGCGGGCGATGAACCCGTCGAGCGACATCGTCGCCACCAGCACCACGGCCATGACCGTCTCCCCGTCCCTCGGCAGGACACGACGGTATCGCTGTGGGACCAGATGTTCAACCATCAGGTTGAGGAAGGGCGTGGCCCGCGCCGCGCACCCCGTTTGGTAGACCGGGCACGGGCACGGTGCCGTGCCGCGCCCGGGTGCGAGAGGTCAGTCCATGGAGTTCCGGCAGTCGAACAAGCTGCGCGACGTCTGTTACGAGATCCGCGGCCCGGTGGTCGAGCAGGCGAACCTGCTCGAGGAGGCGGGGCACAGCGTCCTGCGCCTCAACACGGGCAACCCCGCGCTGTTCGACTTCGAGGCGCCCGAGGAGATCGTCCAGGACATGATCCGGATGCTCCCCCAGGCGCACGGCTACACCGACTCCCGCGGGGTGCTGCCGGCGCGCCGCGCGGTGGCCCAGCGCTACCAGGCGCGCGGGCTCGACGTGGACGTCGACGAGGTGTTCCTCGGCAACGGCGTCTCCGAGCTGATCTCCATGGCCGTCCAGGCGCTCGTCGAGGACGGCGACGAGGTGCTCGTGCCGACGCCGGACTATCCCCTGTGGACCGCGGTCGCGACGCTCGCCGGCGGCCACGCCGTGCACTACCGCTGCGACGAGCAGGCCGACTGGTTCCCCGACCTCGACGACGTCGCCGCCAAGATCACCGACCGCACCAAGGCGCTCGTGATCATCAACCCGAACAACCCGACGGGCGCGGTGTACTCGAAGGAGGTCCTCGAGGGCCTGCTCGACCTCGCCCGCCGGCACGGGCTGATGGTCATGGCGGACGAGATCTACGACCAGGTGCTCTACGACGACGCCGTGCACCACGACATCGCCTCGCTGGCCGAGGACCTCGTCGTGCTGACGTTCTGCGGGCTGTCGAAGACCCACCGCGTCGCGGGGTTCCGCTCCGGCTGGCTGGTGGTCACCGGCCCGCGCCAGCACGCCCGCGACTACCTCGAGGGCCTGGCGATGCTGGCCTCGATGCGCCTGTGCGCGAACACGCCCGCGCAGTACGCCATCCAGGCCGCGCTCGGCGGGCGGCAGACGATCCACGAGCTGACCGCGCCCGGCGGGCGCCTGCGCGAGCAGCGCGACACCGCGTGGAAGGCCCTCAACGCGATCCCCGGGGTCTCGTGCGTGCAGCCGCGCGGCGCGCTCTACGCCTTCCCGCGCCTCGACCCCGACGTCTACCCGATCCACGACGACGAGCGGTTCGTGCTCGACCTGCTGCGCGAGGAGAAGATCCAGGTCGTGCAGGGCACGGGCTTCAACTGGCCCACGCCCGACCACTTCCGCATCCTCACGCTCCCCCACGCCGCGACGCTGGAGG
>CADCTH010000353.1 GCA_902805495.1 uncultured Actinomycetospora sp. | reverse complement strand
CGTGGCCGGTGTCGTGGCCCGTCTCGTAGGCCTGGGGGGCGTCGTACCCGCCGGTGTCGTAGCCCCGGTCGTGCCCGCCGGTGTCGTACCCCGTGTCGTAGCCGGTGTCCTGGCCCGTCTCGTAGGCCCGGGCGTCGTAGCCGCCGGTGTCGTAGCCACCGTCGTACCCGGTGTCGTACCCGTTGGTCTGGGCGGTGGGCGGGACGGGCTCGGGCGCGCGGGCCTCGTCCTCGGGCCCGGCGGCGCGGCGGCGGCGGGGCTGCTGGGACTCCGCGCTGTACGCGGCCAGGAGCTCGGCCACGCTGCGCTGGGTTCCCGGTCGGGGCCCGTCGTCCCTGTTCACGCCACCTACCGTGCCTCGCGCAGTGTCGGTCGTCCAGTCGCCAGGGGGCCGCCGACCGACGCCATCCCACCGCTCGGCTGCACCTGTTCGAGGCGACCCAGGATGATCCCCTCGCGCAGTGCCCAGGGGCACACCTCGACCTGGTCGAGACCCAGGGCGGTCATCGCCTCGTGGGCCACGACGGCCCCGGCGACGAGCTGGTGCGAGCGGCTGGCGCTGACGCCCTCGAGCTCGGCGAGGTCGGCCGAGCTCATGCGGGAGATGAACGCGACGACCTGGCGCAGCCCGGAGGCGGTGAGGACCCGGCGCGCGCGCGGCCCGGCGCTGCGCGGGGCGGCGCCGGTGAGGCGGGCGAGCGACCGGAACGTCTTGGAGGTGACCACGGCGCGGTCGGGCTGGCCCTCGCCGAGCAGCGTGGTGGCCGCGGGCGCGAGCACCTCGTGGGCGTACTCGGCCAGCGCCTTGAGCTCGCGGCGCTGGGGCGGGTCGGAGGTGAACCAGTCCCGCGTGAGCCGCCCGGCGCCCAGCGGCACCGAGATGGCGTGCACCGGCGCCTCGTCGCGCCCGACCGCCATCTCCAGCGAGCCGCCGCCGATGTCGAGCACCATGAGGTGGCCGGCGGACCAGCCCAGCCAGCGGCGCACGGCGAGGAAGGTCAGCGCCGCCTCGTCCGGCCCGGAGAGCACCTGCAGGTCGACCTGGGCCTCGTCGCGGACCCGCTCGAGCACCGCCGGCGCGTTGGAGGCGTCGCGGACCGCGGACGTCGCGAAGGCCAGCAGGTCCTCGCACCCGAGCTCGAGGGCCTGGACCCGCGCCTGGCTCACGGCCGTGACGAGCGCGTCGGCGCCCTCGTCGTCGAGCCGCCCGTCGCGGACGTGCTCGGCCAGCCGGAGGGCGGTCTTGGTGGAGTGGGTGGGCGTCGGGTGCCCACCGCGTTGGGCGTCGACCACCAGGAGGTGCACGGTGTTCGAACCGACGTCGAGCACACCGAGTCGCACGGCGCGGAGTCTAGCCAGGTCTACGCGTCGAGCTTGTAGCCGAGTCCCCGGACCGTGACCAGGTGCCGCGGGGCGGAGGGCTCGGGCTCGAGCTTGGCCCGCAGGCGCTTGACGTGGACGTCGAGGGTCTTGGTGTCGCCGACGTAGTCCGCGCCCCACACCCGGTCGATGAGCTGGGCGCGGGTGAGCACGCGGCCGACGTTGCGCATGAGGTACTCGAGGAGGTCGAACTCCTTGAGCGGCAGGGGCACCTCGGTGGTCCCGGCGTCGCCGACCACCGAGACGACGTGGCGGTCGACGTCCATGCGGATCGGCCCGGCCTCGAGGACCTGGCGCTCGCCGGTGCCGGGTGCGGCCCCGTCCGCCTCGCTGTCCTGGCCCCGGCGCAGCACCGCGCGGACGCGGGCGATCAGCTCGCGCGCCGAGTAGGGCTTGGTGACGTAGTCGTCGGCGCCGAGCTCGAGCCCGACCACCTTGTCGATCTCGGCGTCGCGGGCGGTCACCATGATCACCGGGACCGAGGAGCGCTGGCGCAGCGCCTTGCACACGTCGGTGCCGCTCATGCCCGGCAGCATGAGGTCGAGCAGGACGATGTCCGCGCCGTGGCGCTCGAAGTCGTCGAGGGCCGCCGCGCCGGTGCCGGCGACCGAGGTCTCGAAGCCCTCCTTGCGCAGCAGGTAGGCCAGCGGGTCGGCGAAGGACTCCTCGTCCTCGACGATGAGCACGCGGGTCATGCGGTACCTCCGGTGGCTGTCGGTGACGCCGGGGCCGGGCCGGGTCCCGCGGGGCTGAGGACGGTGCTGAACGCGAGGTCGGCGTCGTCGAGGCCGTGCAGGGGCGTCCCGGTCTCGTCGGCGGGCCCGGTGACGGCGGCCGGGACGCGCAGGGTGAACGTCGAGCCGACGCCGGGCTCGCTCCACAGCCGCACCTCGCCGCCGTGGTTGGCCGCGACGTGCTTGACGATCGCGAGCCCCAGCCCCGTGCCGCCGGTGGCGCGCGAGCGGGCGGGGTCGACGCGGAAGAAGCGCTCGAAGACGCGCTGCTGGTGCTCGGGCGCGATGCCGATGCCCCGGTCGGTCACCGAGATCTCGACGCGGTCGCCCTGGCGGCGCCGGCGCACCGAGACCGGCGTGCCCTCCGGCGAGTAGGCCACCGCGTTCTCGAGCAGGTTCGCCAGCGCGGTGATGAGCAGCGTGCGGTCGCCCGCCACCTCGAGCCCGCTGGGGGTGTCGAGCAGGAAGCGTCCGGCGGGCGAGGACGACGCGGCGTCGTCCCCGCCGGCGCTCGCGGCCGCCTCGGCGGGCACGCGGACCCGGTTCAGCGCCTCGGCGAGGACCTCGTCGACGTCGACGCGCACCAGCGCGGGCAGCCGGTCGGCACCCTGCAGCCGCGAGAGCGCGATGAGCTCGGTGACGAGCGCGCCGAGGCGGTGGGACTCGTTGAGGATCCGGGTGGCGAAGTGCGCCACCTCGTCGGGGTCGTCGGCGTCGAGCACGGCCTCGGCGAGCACGGCGAGGGCACCCACCGGTGTCTTGAGCTCGTGGCCCACGTTGGCGACGAAGTCGCGGCGCACGGCCTCGAGGCGCACCGCCGCCGAGGTGTCGGTGGCGTCGACGACGACGAACCCGTCCCCGAGCGGGCGCACCTGCGCGACGATCGTCTGCGGGGTCGAGCCGGGCGGGAACGTCGCGGGCGACAGGTCGACCTCGCACGGCTCACCACCGGCGGCGACCTTCTCGGCCGCGGCGGCCAGCCGCGGGTCCGGCCGCGCGTCGACCACGGCGCCCAGGGCCTCGGCCCGCTCGTTGGACAGCACCACGTCGCCGAAGCGGTTGACCACCGCGATGCCGGACTGCGAGCGCCGCACCAGCCGCGCGAGCAGCTCGGCCACCGTCGGCCCGCGGGAACGCTCCCGGGAACCCTCGTCGCGGGCCCGCCACCGCACGGTGCTGGACCCGGCGACGGCACCGAGCGCCGCGGCCACCAGGGCCACGACGACGGTCACCAGCACGGGGACGGTCACATCTTCCGATGGTAGGGCCGCGGACACCTCCCTGACCTGCTCCGCGTGAGCTGTCCGACGCATCCGGGGGACAGGGTTGGCCCGGCGTTGGGCCGTTGTTCACCTACCCGGGTGCCGGAGCGTCAGCGACCCTGGTTCGCCACGGCCGCGATCGCGTCCTGCGCGGCGTCGGGGTCGAGGTAGGTGCCGCCCGGATTGGTGGGCCGCAGGTCGCCGTCGCCGGTGCTCTCGAGGTCGTAGCGCAGCGGGATGCCGGTGGGGATGTTCAGCCCGGGGATCGTCTCCTCGTCGACGCCGTCGAGGTGCTTGACCAGCGCGCGCAGCGAGTTGCCGTGGGCGCCGACGAGCACGGTCCGCCCCGAGCGCAGGTCCGGGACGATCGACGCCTGCCAGTACGGCAGCATCCGCTCGAGGACGTCGGCGAGGCACTCGGTGCGCGGCATCACGTCGCCGAGGTCGGCGTAGCGCGGGTCGCCGGTCTGGGCGTACTCGTCGTCGGGGTCGATGGGCGGCGGTGGGGTGTCGTAGGAGCGACGCCAGATCTGGAACTGCTCCTCGCCGTACTCCTCCATCGTCTGCTTCTTGTCCTTGCCCTGGAGGGCCCCGTAGTGGCGCTCGTTCAGCCGCCAGTCGCGCCGCACGGGGATCCAGCCGCGGTCGGCCACGTCGAGCGCGATGTTCGCGGTGTTGATGGCCCGGCGCAGCAACGAGGTGTGCACGACGTCGGGCAGCAGCCCGGCCTCGGCCATCAGCTCCCCGCCGCGGCGGGCCTCCTGCTCGCCCTTCGGCGAGAGCGCGACGTCCACCCACCCGGTGAACAGGTTCTTCTCGTTCCAGTCGCTCTGGCCGTGGCGCAGGAGCACGAGCGTGCCGACGGTTCCCTCCGGGTCCATGACGCGAGACCCTGCCAGCGCCCCGGCGACGGCACCACGCCACCGGAGCACCGCGCGCGTGAGATCACCCATCGCCGGGTACGGCCTCACGCGTCGGCAGACGCCCGCCGACGCCCGGGACCCACACGGGCGGCGCGGGCTCCACCAGCCCGGCGAGACCCCGACGGGGTCGGCCACCACGACGAAGGAGTCCGAGTGAACGACGACGACATGACCACGAGCGGGCACGGCCCGGCCGACGGCGGGGCCAGCGGACAGGGCTCCGACGGCGGGGCGGGCGGCGGCGCGGGCCACGGCCCGGCCGACGGCGGCGCCACCGGGCAGGGCTCCG
>CADCTH010000352.1 GCA_902805495.1 uncultured Actinomycetospora sp. | reverse complement strand
GCCCGTCGTGCTGCTCGGCCTCGGGCCGGAAGATCGACCGGTGGTCCCGGCCCGGCCGCGGTCGCCGCGATCCCGGCGTGGTTGCGGTCTCGGCGACGGGCGGCTGGGCCCGGGGCCGCTCGTCCCGCGGCCGGCCGTCGGGCAGCACGGGCAGAGCGGTGTCGGACAGCGCTGGATCGGACGGCGGATCTTCCCGGAAGATCGACCGCCGGCGGTGGGGCGGGGGCGGCGTGCCCTCGACGCCGGTGCGGTTCACCGGTCCTCCTCGAAGCAGGGGTGGCGGGAGCAGACGGGTGGCCCCGGCCGGGTCGGTCCCGGCCGGGGCCACGTCGAGCGGTCGGTGCGCGATCAGCTCGCGCCGACCAGCCCGCTGTCGTCACCGGCGGACTCCTGGCTGCTGCTGCCGCCGTCGTCACCGCCGCTGTCGCCGCCGTCGGAGCCGCCGCCGTCGTAGCCGCCGTCGTAGCCGCTGCCCGAACCCGACGACGCGGGCTCGTACTCGGGCTCCGGGGACGAGGTGGCCTCGTACCCGCCGTCGTCCTGCCCCGCCGACGCGTCGTCTCGGGCGTCGACGTCCTCCTGCTCGGACGCCGGCGCAGTGCCGCCGGTGAAGGAGACGTCCTCGATCTCGGCGGACTCGCCCTCGCCCTCCTCGACCTGCCCCTCGGTGGTCGGCGTCTCCTCCGGGGTCTCCCCGGTGGTCTCCTCGCCCGTCGCCGGCGGCACCTCGGTGGTCTCCTCGGTGGTCTCCTCGCCGGTCGCCGGCGGCACCTCGGTGGCCTCCTCCGTGGTCTCCTCCGTGGTCGTCGTCTGGCTCTCCGGCGGCATGGTCGGCTCGGGCGTGTGCTCGGGCCAGCCCTCGGGCCGCTCCCCCAGCTCCTCGGGCCACCAGCACCCGTTCGGGTCGGGAGTGCCTCCGGGGTTCATGATCGGGTGGTAGGCGCCGGGGTTGTGGACGTCGTTCCAGCCGTTCGGGCAGTACACCGGATGCCAGCAGTAGGGCTGGTAGACCGGGCTCCAGCAGTGCGGCTGGGCCGTCGGGTGGAAGCAGTAGGGCTGGTCCTCCGGGTGGTACCCGTAGGGGTTCTCGTCCGGGTGGTAGCAGTGCGGGCTGACCTCCGGGTTGTAGCCCCACTCGTTGTGGTGCGGCTCGTAGCAGTGCGGGTTCTCCGTGGGGTGCCAGCAGTGCTGGGGCGACCACCAGTCGGGGAGACCGTGCTCGTGGCAGAAGTCGATGAGGACCTGGCAGTCGGGCGGGCAGGCCTGCTGGTGCGCCGGGCAGTGGTAGTTCTGCGCCAGCTCCCACTGCTCCTCGGGGCTGGGGATCTCCTCCTCGGTCGGCTCGGTGACCTCGCCCTCCGGCGGGATGGTCTCCTCGCCCTCCGGCGTCTCCTCCGTGACCGCACCCTCGACCTCGCCCTCCGGCGTGGTCACGGGGGTGGTGTCCTCCGGCGTGGTGGGGGTCTCGGGGTCGATGACCGGGACGGTGCCCGGGATGGGGGTGCTCATGTCGGTTCCCTTCGGCTCGGGTGCGGACCGGGGGTCCGACCGAGGTGCTCGTCGGTGGTGACATGAGCTTGGGGGCCGGCTCGGCGCCGGTCATGAGCACGTGGGTACTCGACTGCGGGCCCTGCCTGACCGGGGAGTACTCGGTCGGCGGGCCGGAACGGGGAGATCGCGGGGGATGCCCCCGCACGAGGGGTGGGGAGAACCCCACCCGCCGGCCTCAGGGGCGCCGGCGGTGCCCGCGCGTCGACAGCTCGTCGTCGCCGTCCCCGGGCGCCGGGAGGGCGCGCGCGGGGTCGTCGTCCGTCGCCGGCGCGTGCTCGTCCACGGCGTCGACGTCGTCCAGGGCGGCCGACGGCGTCTCGCGGGCGTGCACGACGAACCACGCGACCCAGCCGGCCCCCGCGACGCCCACGAAGCTGACGAGGCGGTAGAGCAGGACCGCGGCGAGCGCGGGGTGCGAGGGCACGCCGCCCGCGACGAGCGCGGCGAGCAGCGCGCCGTCGACGAGGCCCAGGCCGCCGGGCAGGAACGCGGCGCTCGAGGCGGCGGTGGCCGCGGCGTAGGCGACGAGCACCAGCGCCAGCGTCATCCCCTCGGCGCCCACCGCCGCACAGCAGGCGGCGAGGCAGGCGATGTCGAGGACCCAGTTGGCCAGGGCCGCGGAGCCGACCAGGGCGCGTCCGCGCCCGCGCAGTTCGATGAGCTGCAGGGCCGCGATCTGCTCGGCGAGCTCGGGGACGCCGGTGTCGAGGGGCCGCGAGCGGACGCGGTTGAGCAGGCGCAGCCCCCAGGTGCCCGCGGTGACGAGCAGCCCGGGCCGGCGGGCGACGAGCACGACGCCCGCGCCGAGCGCCGCGACGCCCGCGACCTGCAGGACCATCCAGGGCAGCGAGGTGGGCCGCCCGCCCACGACCAGCGCGGAGCCGAACGCGATCGCCGCCAGCGCGAGGCTCGCCGCGACCCCGCCGGCGACCATCGTCCAGGTGGTGGCGGGGGCGGTGGCGCCCCAGGCGCGGCGGCGCTTGTAGGTGTAGGCCGTGGACAGCGCGGCGCCGCCGGGCACGGTGAGGTGCAGGGCGTTGGCGGCGAGCGTCGCGAGCGTGACCTCGTGCAGCGAGACCCGCACCGAGGCCGCCACGAGCAGCCGGTGGTGCAGCACGGAGAACGCGAGCAGCGCGCCGGCCTCGCACGCCACGGCCACGGCGACCCACAGCAGGTCGGCGCCGAGCAGTGCGGCGCCGGCGGCCTGGACGGTGGGCAGCACGACGACGACGCCCGTGGTGACGGCCGCGGCCACCAGGATCCCGGTGGCGATGCGCAGCAGGCGCCGGGTGCGCGGGGTGGCGCGGTGCGTGCCCGTCGACGTGGTCACGTTCGCGCCCATCCCTCCATTGTCCTCCTGCCCGGCAGATCACCTCCGGGTGACCGGTACGGCGTCGGACCACGCGTGGTGCGGCGCAGGGAACACCCGTCCGGTCTCTGGACATGCTGCCCGACCGTGCCCGGACGCTGACGGCGGGTGCACGGTGGCCCGCGGGCGGCGGGTGCGGGCAGGATCGGTGTCGTGGTCGGGATCGTGGAGGTCAGCCCGCGCGACGGGCTGCAGAACGAGCGGGCGCTGCTGGAGACGGGCGCGAAGATCGAGCTGATCGAGCGGGCCACGGCGGCCGGCGCTCGGCGCATCGAGGCCGCGTCGTTCGTGCACCCGAAGCTCGTGCCGGCGATGGCCGACGCCGAGGCGGTGATGGAGGGCCTCGACCGGACGCCGGGCGTGTCCTACATCGGCCTGGTGCTCAACCGCCGCGGTTTCGACCGGGCGGTCGCCGCCGGCGTCGACGAGGTCAACGTCGTCGTGCCCGCCTCGGACGGCTTCGCGAAGGCCAACCAGAACTCCACCACCGCCGCGCTCACCGAGGTGGCCGAGGAGGTGCTGGCCGAGGCCGCGGCGCGCGACCTGTTCGCGTCGCTGACGATCGCGACGTCGTTCGGCTGCCCCTTCGACGGCGAGGTCGACCCCGAGCGCGTCGTCGAGGTGGCCCGCCGGGGTGCCGCGGCGGGGGCGAAGGAGATCGCGATCGCCGACACCATCGGGGTCGGCGTGCCCACCCAGGTCCGCACGCTGCTCGACGGCGTGCACGCGGTGGCCCCGGACGCGCTGGTGCGCGCGCACTTCCACAACACCCGCAACACCGGCTTCGCCAACGCCGTCGCGGCGCTGGAGTGGGGCGTCGACTGGCTGGACTCCTCCAACGGCGGCATCGGCGGCTGCCCCTTCGCCCCCGCGGCGACGGGCAACATCGCCACCGAGGACCTCGTCTACCTGCTGCACCGCATGGGCCACCCGACGGGCCTGGACCTCGAGGCCCTGCTGCCCATCGCCGGCTTCCTCTCCGACGCCCTGGGCTACCGCGTGCCCGCGCTGCTCCCCCGCGCGGGCACCTTCGGCTGAGGTGCG
>CADCTH010000351.1 GCA_902805495.1 uncultured Actinomycetospora sp. | reverse complement strand
TCACCGTCGGCCTGCGCGCCGCCGGCTGGTGCGCGGGCCTCGACGCCGCGGTGGACGCCGCCGCCGTGCTGCGCCCCGCCGTGCAGCTCGGGGGCGCGGTCGGCACGCCCGCCGCGTTCGACGGGCACGGCCGCGCGGTCCGCGCCGCGCTGGCCCGCCGCCTGGACCTCGACGAGCCGGTGCTCGCCTGGCACACCGAGCGCGGGCGCCTCGCCGAGCTCGCCGGCCTGCTGGGACGCGCCGGGGCGGCCGTCGGCACCGTGGCCACCGACCTCGTGCTGCTCGCACATACCGAGATCGGCTAGGTCCGCGAGGACGTCGCCGGCCGCGGCGGCTCCTCGACCCTGCCCCACAAGCGCAACCCCGTCGCCGCGGTGTCCGCGCGTGCCGCCGCGATCGCCGCGCCGGGCCTCGTGGCCTCGCTGCTGACCGCGGCCACCCTCCACGAGCACGAGCGCGCGGCGGGCCCGTGGCACGCCGAGTGGCGCCCGCTGGTCGAGCTGCTGCGCACCGTCGGGTCCGGGGCGTCGTGGCTGGCCGACGCGCTGGCCCACCTCGCCGTCGACCCCGGCCGCGTCGCCGCGTCGCTCGACGTCACCGGGGGCCTGCTCCTCGCGGAACAGGCGACGACGGGCCTGCGGGGCCGGCTGGGCCACGCTGCGGCGAAGGACCTCGTCACCACCGCCGCCGGCACGGCTCAGGACGAGCACCGGCCCTTCGCCGACGTGCTGACCGAGGCGCTCGCCGCGCTCCCCGACACCGACCCGCCCGCCGACCCGCCCACCGACCCCGCCGCCGAGAGCCGAGCCCTGCTCGATCCGGCCGCGGCGGTGGGCGAGGCGGCGGCGCTCGTCGACGACTTCCTGCGAACCCGCCAGGCCAGGAGGAGGGACAGCCCGTGAGCCCGCACCCGTCGACCCAGGACTGGGACCCGGCCGGCGAGGAGGTGCGCCGGGCCGTGCTCGGCGACGCCCACGTCGACCGGGCCGCCGCGAACACCGACGACGTCACCGCCGACTTCCAGGACTTCATCACCCGCTACGCCTGGGGCGGCATCTGGACCCGGCCGGGGCTCCCGCGCCGGGACCGCAGCATCGTGACCCTCTCCGTGCTCGCCGCCCTGGGCCACGACGGGGAGCTGGGCATGCACGTGCGCGCGGCACGGCGCAACGGCGTGACCCGCGAGGAGATCCAGGAGGTCCTGCTTCAGGTCGGCGTCTACGCGGGCGTGCCCGCGGCCAACCGGGCGTTCGCCGTGGCCCAGCGGGTGCTGGCCGAGCTCGCCGAGGAGGGCACCGCCTGACGCCCGCCGCATCGGCCGACGGCTACCGTGGTCGACGCAGTACGGTCACCCGGCGCCCGGCGACGGGGCGCAGGGACGACGGGCGGGGACGGGAGCCGATGGAGCGCGCGGGGGAGGTCCGGGGGCGCGTGCGCCGTGCCGTGCTGGCCGCCACGCTCGCCGGCCTCGCGCTGCTGGCCGCCGCCTGCTCGGGGTCGGCCTCGGGCACCCCGCCGATCCCGACGTTCCCCGGCCCGGGTGCCGCGCCCGTGACCAGCGCGCCGCCGCCGCGCAACAGCATCCTGCCCACCGAGTGCGACCAGGTGCTGGCCTCCGACCAGCTGCCGAACTACCTCGGGCTGCCGCTGGGCTCGGCCCGCGTCACGGCGCTGCGCGACGTGCCCGCCCCCCAGGTCGGGCGCCTCGAGCGCGTCACCTGCAACTACACCTCGCTGGGCGGGCCCGGCGCGCCGCCGCCGAACACGCTGATGCTCAAGGTGCTCACCAGCGGCTACACCGACCCCGCCGCCGCCGCGGCGCAGTCGCGGGTCAACCGCGACGCGAACGCCAGCTCCGGCGTCCCCGCGCAGCCGGTGCCGTTCGGCGCCGCCGAGGCGATCTTCTACCCCGACCCCGAGGGCCCGGTGCTCGTCGTGGTCTACGGGCGGGTGACGGCCAGCTTCACGCTGACACCCGGCCGCCCGGTGCCCAACGACCAGGCGCAGCCGGTGCTGGTCGACCTGGCCCTGCGCGCGCTGCCGGTGCTCGTGCCGCCGACCGGGTCCTGACCGCACCGGCCGCGCTCAGCGCGACGGCGTGATCAGTTCGTCAGCCACCCAGCGGGCCACGCCCGGCGGGTAGGGCGTCGCCAGGCCGAGCACGACGTGGCCGAAGCCGGCCCCGGTGGCCTCGGCGATCGCCTTCCGCGTGGCGCCGGGGTCGTCGTACGCGACCGGCAGGAAGATCGACCGGGTGATCGCGGCGGGGTCCCGCCCGATGTCGGCGCAGTAGCGGTCGAGCAGGGCGCTGCGGCCCCTCGCGTCCTCGATGTCGCCGCCGGGGATGTTCCAGACGTCGGCGTGCTCGGCGACTACGCGCAGGGTGGCCGACGCGCGCCCGCCGATCACGATCGGCGGGTGGGGACGCTGGAGGGGCTTCGGGTTGCCGAACGCCCCGGTGAGCTGCACGTGCGTCCCGTCGACGTCGAACGGCGCGTCCTCGGTCCACAGCCGGCGGATCACCGTGCAGGCTTCCGCGAGGGCCGCCACCGAGTCGCCGAAGTCGGCGTACGGCAGGCCGTGGGACGCGTACTCGCGACGGGCCAGCGGGTGGCCGGGTCGCGACCCTGCGCCGATCCCGAAGTCGAGCCGCCCGCCGGACACGACGTCGACGGTCGTCGCGATCTTGGCGAGCAGCGCCGGGGGCCGGATGCGGTTGCTGGTGACGAGCAGGCCGACGCGCAGCCGGCGTGTCCGCGCGGCGAGCGCCGAGAGCAGCGTCCAGCCCTCGAAGACCGGGCCGTCCGGGTCCCCGCCGATCGGCATCAGGTGGTCGAACAGCCACGCGTGCTCGATCTCCGGCACGCCGTCGGCCTCCTCCCAGACGCGCAGGACGTCGGCGTGCTCCACGTTCATGGGGGCGGTCATGATCCCGAAGCTGGTGGGGGTCACCTCAGCGCCTCCGCAGCGACGGGTCGGACAGCGCGGGCGGGGTGAAGTTCTTCTCCTCCGGGGCGAGGTCGACGCCGGGCGCGACGACGTCGTCGATCGCGTCGAGCACGTCGGCGGAGAGCACGGTGTCCGCGGCGGCGAGCTGCGCGGTCAGGTGCTCGCGCGTCCGCGGGCCGATGATCGCGCTGGTCACGCCGGGGTGGGCGGTGACGAAGCCGAGCGCGAGCTGGATCAGGGTCAGGCCGGCTTCGTCCGCGATCGTCGCCAGCGCCTCGACGGCGTCCAGCTTGGCCCGGTTGGCCGCGACGGCGGTGTCGAAGCGGCCCGGCAGGAGCTGCGACCGGTGCGTCGTGACGGCCTGGCCCGCGCGGATCGCGCCCGACAGCCAGCCCGAGGCCAGCGGGCTCCAGACCAGGACGCCGAGCCCGTACTGCTCGGTCACCGGCAGCACGTCGGACTCGATCGCCCGCTGCAGGATCGAGTAGCCGGGCTGCTCGGTGACGTACCGGCCCAGGCCCCGCTCCCGGGCGGTCCACTGGCCCTCGACGATCCGGTACGCGGGGAACGTCGACGACCCGAAGTGGAGGATCTTGCCGGACCGCTGCAGGTCCGTCAGCGCCGAGAGGGTCTCCTCGTCGCTGGTGTCCGGGTCGGGGCGGTGGACCTGGTAGAGGTCGACGTGGTCGACGCCGAGGCGGCGCAGGCTGGCCTCGAGCTCGGTGACCAGCCAGCGGCGCGAGCTGCCCCGGTGGCTCCGGTCGTCGTCCATCGGCAGGCCGGCCTTCGTCGCCAGCACGAGGTCGTCACGGCGCCCGGCGACGGCCTTGCCGACCATCTCCTCGGACTGGCCGCGCGCGTAGAAGTCGGCGGTGTCGACGAGGTTGATCCCCGCCTCGAGGGCCGCGTCGACGATCGCGGTCGCCTCGTCCTGGTCGGTGCGCCCGATGGCGCCGAAGTTCATCGCGCCGAGCACGAGGGTGCTGACCTGCACGCCCGTGCGGCCGAGGGTCCGGTACTGCATGGCTGGTTCCTCCCTGCTGTCCCCGCGTGGCACCATGAGTAAGCGGAACGCGGTTCCGCCGACGATACGGAACAATGTTCCGGTTAGCAAGGAGGGGCTCGATGGCGGACGCGACCGAGCGCACCCCTCGTCGGCGTGCCGACGCCCGACGCAACGAGGAGGCCCTGCTCGACGCCGCGGCCGCGGCGTTCGTGGCCTCCGGCGTCGACGCACCGGTGCGCGACATCGCCGCCCGGGCGGGGGTCGGCGTGGGCACGGTCTACCGCCACTTCCCGACGCGGGCGGACCTGATCGTCGGGGTCTACCGCCACCAGGTGGAGGCGCTCGCTAAGGCCGCGGCCACCTCGCTGGCGCAGGCGGCGAGCCCGTACGAGGCCCTGGTCCGCTGGATCGACGGGTTCGTCGACTTCCTCGCCACCAAGCACGGCCTGGCCGGCGCCCTGCAGGAGGGCGACGGGTTCGCGGCCCTGCACGCCTACTTCGTCGACCGGCTGGTGCCCGCGTGCACCGCCCTGCTCGACGCCGCCGTCGCGGCGGGCGAGATCCGTGCCGACCTCGAGGCCCTCGAGCTCATGCGCGGTGTCGGCAACCTCTGCATCGGCGCGGAGAGCGATCCCCGCTACGACGCGCGCCGGCTCGTCGGGCTCCTGGTCGCGGGGCTGCGCGCCTGACCTACGCCGGTGTGCGCGCCGCGTCCACCGTGCCGCGGATGGCGGCGAGGAAGGTGTCGACCCGCACGCGCAGCGCGGCGACGCGCTCGTCCACCGGGTGGCTGAGGTCGGGGGTGACGGTCGGCGTCGCCCTCTCGAGGCGGGTCAGCGCGGGGCACGCCAGGTCGTCGCAGACGTAGGTGCCGACGCTGTTGCCCTCGCGCCCGGCGGCGCCCGCGCGCGGCGCGGTGAACAGCGTGACGGCGCCGTCGGAGCGGGTCGTGCGGCACAGCGCGCACATCGCCGTCCGGCGCGGACCGCCGCCGGCGGCCGGGCGCAGGAGAACGCCGGTGACCGCGCCCTCGTACAGGCTCACGAGGTAGGCGCGCTGGGGCATCCGCGGGTCGCGCCAGCCGACGAACTCGACGTCGTCGAGGTCGGCGCCGACGACGTCGTCGGCGAGCGTCATCCGCTTCGCGTCGCCCTTCGAGCAGTTGATCATCGAGCGACGGACGGCGTCGGCGGTCAGCGCGGTCACGGGTCCCAGGATGCCAGCGCGGCGGTCGGCGGTTACTGGCTCGTATCCCTCGGCGGGCGAGGGATACGAGCCAGTAACCGCGCCGGACCTCACGCCGCCGTGCTCGCCAGGGCGCGGCGGACGACGTCGGCGAGGTAGTGCGGCTCCTGGAGCTCGTACCAGGTCACCCCGGATCACCCGCCAGCCGCCGATGACGACCTCGTTCTGTCGCCGGCCGTCCCGGCGGAAGCGGTCGACGTCGCGGTGGAAGGCCCAGCCGTCGATCTCCACCGCCACGCGCTGCTCGGGGAACGCGAGGTCGATGCCGACCCGACCGAAGCCCGGGAGGTCGACCGGGAGGTTCGCCGTCCAGCCCCCGATGCGCGCCCGGGTCAGGAGGCGCACCGCGTCCCGCTCGGCCTCCGACCGCGCGCCGCCGTCGGCGAGCTCGACGAGGCGGCGAGCGAGGACCGCGCCGTGGCGCTGACCCATCTCGCGCAGGGCCTCCTGCAGGGCGGGGACGCCGAAGCGGCGTCGCTGCAGCGCCCGGTCGAGCAGCCGAGCGCGCTCCACGAGCCCCAGCGCCGTCGCGGCCTCGAGGGCGGCGAACGATTGCCGCACCACCCACACCCCGTCGACCAGCACCCGGTCGAGCAGGGAGACCGTCCGGCGTACGGCGCGGATCCCGGGCGGGGCCCTGTGCCCCGCGGTCGGCCCCACGGCGATCGTGATGGTCTCGGGCCGACGGTCGGTGAGGTCCCACCACGCCGCCCCCGCGTGCCCGATCAGCGTCGCGCCGTCCCCTGCCCACAGCGCTGCCGCGCGCAACCTCGCCCGCGGGGTGAGGTCGTGGGTCGCCGCGAGGTAGACCCGCGGGTGCACCACGATCCACTCACCGGAGTCCACGCGACGACCGATCGCGGCCGGAGAGAGACCGAGCCGGCGGGCCTGGTCGTGGCGGACGAGGCCGTCCTGACGGCGCAGGAGCTGGAGAAGCGTCATGCCGGGTTCGACGCAGCGACCCGGC
>CADCTH010000350.1 GCA_902805495.1 uncultured Actinomycetospora sp. | reverse complement strand
GGCACCCGCCTGCGCGTGGCGCTGTCGGCGCTGACGATGGCGGAGTACTTCCGCGACGTGCAGAAGCAGGACGTGCTGCTGTTCATCGACAACATCTTCCGCTTCACCCAGGCCGGTTCGGAGGTGTCCACCCTGCTGGGCCGGATGCCCTCCGCGGTGGGCTACCAGCCCAACCTGGCCGACGAGATGGGCCAGCTGCAGGAGCGGATCACCTCCACCCGCGGCCACTCGATCACCTCGATGCAGGCGATCTACGTGCCCGCCGACGACTACACCGACCCGGCGCCGGCCACCACGTTCGCCCACCTCGACGCGACCACCGAGCTGTCCCGGTCCGTGTTCGCCAAGGGCATCTTCCCGGCGGTGGACCCGCTGACCTCGACCTCGTCGGTCCTCGACGCGCAGTTCGTCGGCGAGGAGCACTACCGGGTCGCCCGCGAGGTCATCCGGATCCTGCAGCGCTACAACGACCTGCAGGACATCATCGCGATCCTCGGCATCGACGAGCTCTCCGAGGAGGACCGCCTCACCGTCGCCCGCGCGCGGCGCATCGAGCGCTTCCTCGGCCAGAACATGTACGCCGCCGAGCAGTTCACCGGTGAAGAGGGCTCCTTCGTGGACGTCAAGGACACCGTCGAGGCCTTCGACAAGATCGCCAAGGGCGAGTACGACAACGCCCCGGAGCAGGCCTTCGCGATGGTCGGCGACCTCGACGACGTCGAGGCGAACATCAAGAAGTACAGCTGATGGCGGAGATGGAGGTCGCCATCGTCGGCGTGGAGAAGCGCCTGTGGGCGGGCCAGGCGAACTTCGTCTCCGCCCGCACGGTCGAGGGCGACATCGGTCTGCTGCCCGGTCACGAGCCGGTCATCGCCGCCCTCGACGAGGCCGGCGTGGTCCGCATCGACCCGACCGACGGCGAGTCGTTCCACGCCGCGGTCTTCGGCGGGTTCCTGTCGGTCACCGCGGAGTCGGTGACCATCCTCGCCGAGGTGGCCGAGATGGCCTCCGAGATCGACGTGGCCGCCGCTCGCGACGAGCAGCAGCGCGCCGAGGGCGGCGGCGACGACGTCGACGACGCCGCCGCCGCCGCGAATCGGGCGCGGGCCCGCCTCCGGGCGGCCGGCGAGTCCCCGGACCGCTGAGGGACGGCGAGCAGCACCGGTGGGCACGACGATGATCGTCGAACTGGCGGCCATCGTGGTGCTCGCGGTGCTGCTCGTCGTCGCCCTCCTGCTCCTGCGGCGGATCCGGGTGCTGCGCCGCGGCGGCGTCGACGTGGCGCTGCGCGAGGCGCGGCCGGCCGAGGACCCGCGCGGCTGGCACTCGGGGCTCGCGCGCTACCGAGGCGACGAGTTCCGCTGGTACCGCATCAGCGGGCTGAGCTCCGGCGCGAACGTCGTCCTCGACCGCACACGTCTCGAGATCGTCGACCGCCGCGGCGCGCTGGCCGGCGAGATGCACCCCGCCGGGTCGACGGTCCTGTCGTGCCGCGAGGGCGGGCGCACCTGGGAGCTGGCCATCGGCGCCGACGCCCTGACCGGGTTCTCCTCCTGGCTGGAATCGACCCCGCCCGGGCGGTCGACGGGCTACCGGCAGGCGAGCTGACCTGGGCCGTTCTCCCGCCGCCACGTCGAGGCCTGCGCCGCGGAGCCCGGGGCTAGAGGCTCGGCGGGCGGCACCGCTCCACGGCGGCGTCCAGCGCCTCCCGGAAGCGTGTGACCTCGGGGCCGATGCCGGCCGCGACGTGGCGCGTCGTGCGCTGGGCACCGCCCAGCGGCGTGCTCGTCACCGACACCACGCTCTGCGGGGGCGTCGGCAGCGCGCCCGGCGCCCGCTTCGCCAGCCCGACGGTGGGCTTCGCGACCTCGAGCTGGTCGAGCCGGTGGAAGCTGACGCGGGCGTTCGGGTCGACGTGCAGCGCGGTGTCGTCGACCCCCTGGCGGTAGGAGATGATCAGCAGCTCCGGCGTCAGCAGCATCTCGGTGGTGTGCCGCTCCGAGCGCGGGCCCACGGGCCGCCGGGCCATGGTCTCCTCGTCGACGCGCAGGCCGTGGGTCACCTCGGCCAGCGGGTCGCGGTCCAGCCCGCGCGTCGTGCCCTGGCGGCGGATGAACGCGGCCGTCGCGGGCGGGACGTCGTCGGCGGTCACGGCCCAGGACGTCAGGTTGCGGGCCACGGCCCCACCGTGGAGCAGCGGGACGGGGAGCGCAACGATCAGACCGGTCCGAGGACGTGGTCGAGGTGGGCGTTGGTGAACAGCCCGCCGGGGTCGACGTCGCGGCGCACGCGGCGGAAGGCGTCGAAGCACGGGTAGCGCTCGCGCAGGGCCGCGGCGTCGAGGTGGTGCTCCTTGCCCCAGTGCGGGCGCCCGCCCGCGGCGGCGGCGATCGCGCCGACCGCCCCGAACCACTCCCCGCGGGGCGCGCCGACGTACTGGTGCACCGCGACGTAGGCGGTGTCGCGGCCGTGGGCGGTGGAGAGCCACACGTCGTCGCCGGCGGCCACGCGCACCTCGACGGGGAAGAGCACGGGGTGCTCCAGGCGCGGCACGACCGCGCGCAGCTCGGCGAGGACCTCGCCGAGCATCGCGCGGGGCAGCGCCCACTCCGACTCGACGAAGCGGACGCGTCGGCGGGTGGTGAACACGCGGTGCGAGCGGTCGCCGTACTCGCGCGGCGAGAGCACCGCCGACGCCAGGCGCCCCAGGGCCGGCGCGGCCGGGGGCACCGCGCGCCCCACCCGGCACAGCGCGCCGAACGCCGCGTTCTCCACCACGTCGTACTCGACGAAGCGCCGCAGCGGCGACAGCGGTGCTGGCGCGGCGTCCGGGGCCACGCGGTCGTTGCGCTTGACCAGCGCCCGCGAGCCGTAGGGGAACCAGTAGAACTCGTAGTGGTCGGCCGCCGCGGCGGCCCGGTCGACGCCGGCGAGGACGTCGTCGAGGGGCTCGGGACGCTCGACCGCGCGCAGCACGAAGGCCGGCACGCACTGCAGGGTCACGTGGGTGACCACGCCGAGCGCGCCGAGGCCCACGCGCGCGGCGGCGAACAGGTCGGGCTCCTGGGTGGCCGAGCAGCGCACGCGACTGCCGTCGGCGAGCACCAGGTCCAGCGCGGTGATCTGGGTGGCCAGGCCGCCGAGGCGCGCGCCGGTGCCGTGGGTGCCGGTGGCCACGGCGCCCGCGACGGTCTGGGCGTCGATGTCGCCGAGGTTGGCCATCGCGAGGCAGTGGGCGTCGAGGGCGCGGTGGAGGGCCCGCAGCGTGGTCCCGGCGCGCACCCGCACGCGCCCGGTGGTTGTGTCCACGGCCTCGAGCCCGGCGAACCGGCGCAGGTCGAGCGCGTGCCCGTCGGTGGCCGCGAGCGGGGTGAAGGAGTGGCCGCTGCCGCGGGGCGCAGCCGCGCGCCGGCCGCGGCGGCCTCCCGGACGGCCGCGACGACGACGTCGACGGTGCGGGGCAGGTGCACGCGGGCGGGGGCGGCGGTGACGGTGCCGGACCAGTTGCGCCAGGTGCCGCCGGGAGCCACCACCGCACCGTAGCCCCGCGCGGTGCCAGGGTGGACCCGTGACGAGCCGCTGGGACCGGGCGACGGCCCACCTCGATCCGCCGTTCGCCGTGGTCGACCTCGACGCCTTCGACGCGAACCTCGACGACCTGCTCGCCCGCGCGGACGGACGCCCGGTGCGGCTGGCGACGAAGTCGGTGCGGTGCCGGGCGCTGGTCGAGCGCGCGCTCGCGCGGGACGGGGTCGCCGGGCTCATGTGCTACGCGCTGCCCGAGGCCCTGTGGCACGTCGAGCAGGGCACGAGCGACGACGTGCTGGTCGGCTACCCGAGCGTCGACCGCGCCGCCCTGCGCGCCCTGGCCGCCGACGAGCGCGCCCGGGCCACGGTCACGCTGATGATCGATTCGACCGAGCACCTCGACCTCCTCGACGCGGTGCTCGGGCCCGGGCACCCCGAGGTGCGGGTCTGCCTGGAGCTGGACGCGGCGTGGCGCCCGGTGGGGGGATGGCCCGGCGTGCACGTCGGCACCCGCCGCTCGCCGGTGCGCACCGCCCGCGACGCCGGCCGGCTCGCCCGCGCCGTCGTCGC
>CADCTH010000349.1 GCA_902805495.1 uncultured Actinomycetospora sp. | reverse complement strand
GTCCCCGTGGCCGGCGCTCCGGCGCCTCGGGCACGACCGGCTCGGGCACCGAGGCCGGGCGCGCCGCCGCCGAGCAGGCCAGCACCGCCGGTGCGACCACGGGCGGAGCGCCGGCCGGCGCCGCCCCCGAGGCGACCACGCAGACGGAGTCCTGAGCATGCTGATTCCCCGCAAGGTCAAGTACCGCAAGCAGCACCGGCCGGACCGGACGGGCGCCGCCAAGGGCGGCACCCAGATGTCCTTCGGCGACTACGGCATCCAGGCCCTGGAGCACGCCTACGTCACCAACCGGCAGATCGAGTCCGCCCGTATCGCCATCACGCGGCACATCCGCCGTGGCGGCAAGGTGTGGATCAACATCTTCCCGGACCGACCGCTGACCAAGAAGCCGGCCGAGACCCGCATGGGTTCCGGCAAGGGCTCGCCCGAGAAGTGGGTGGCCAACGTGAAGCCGGGCCGGGTCATGTTCGAGATGAGCTACCCGAACGAGGCCACGGCCCGCGAGGCCCTGCGCCGCGCGCAGCACAAGCTGCCGATGCGCTGCCGCATCGTGAGCCGTGAGGAGACCTTCTGATGGCCGCCGGAATCCCCGCCAGCGAGCTGCGCGAGCTGACCGGTGAGGAGCTCGTCGCCCGGGCCCGCGAGGCCAAGGCGGAGCTGTTCAACCTCCGGTTCCAGATGGCGACCGGGCAGCTCGACAACAACCGTCGACTGCGGACCGTGCGCAACGACATCGCGCGCATCTACACGGTGATGCGCGAGCGTGAGCTCGGCCTGTCGGTCGCCCCCGATGAGGAGGGAGCGGCATGAGTGAGCCCCAGGAATCCACTCCGTCCAGCTCGGGGGCGTCGGCCCCGGAGCGTGACGAGGAGCAGCAGGTCCGCTCCGAGGTGAAGCAGGGCGACAAGGCCCAGCAGACCCCGGGCGGGGCCCGCAACGACGACCGCGGCCTGCGCAAGGTGCGCGAGGGCCTGGTCGTCTCGGACAAGATGGCCAAGACCATCGTGGTCAGCCTCGAGGACCGGGTGAAGCACCCGCGCTACTCGAAGGTCATCCGGCGCACGAAGAAGGTCAAGGCGCACGACGAGCAGAACACCGCCGGCCCCGGCGACCGCGTGCTCCTCATGGAGACCCGGCCGCTGTCGGCCACCAAGCGCTGGCGCCTCGTCGAGATCCTCGAGAAGGCCAAGTAACCACCCGAAACCATCCGCCGCCGTGCGGGTAGGTCAGGAGAGAAGCAGTGATCCAGCAGGAGTCGCGCCTCCGGGTCGCCGACAACACGGGAGCCAGAGAGATTCTGTGCATCCGTGTTCTCGGCGGGTCGTCCCGGCGCTACGCGGGGATCGGCGACGTCATCGTGGCCACGGTGAAGGAAGCCATCCCCGCGTCCGGCGTGAAGCGCGGTGACGTCGTCAAGGCGGTCGTCGTGCGCACGCGCAAGGAGAAGCGCCGCCCGGACGGCTCGTACATCAAGTTCGACGAGAACGCCGCCGTCATCATCAAGAACGACCGTGAGCCCCGCGGGACCCGCATCTTCGGCCCGGTGGGCCGCGAGCTGCGCGACAAGCGGTTCATGCGGATCATCTCGCTCGCGCCGGAGGTGCTGTAGCAGATGAAGGTCAAGAAGGGCGACACGGTCGTCGTCATCGCCGGCAAGGACAAGGGCGCGAAGGGCAAGGTCATCCAGGCCTACCCCGACCGCGAGAAGGTCCTCGTCGAGGGCGTCGGCCGCGTCAAGAAGCACACGGCCCAGTCCGCCAACCAGCGTGGTGCGCAGTCGGGCGGGATCGTCACCCAGGAGGCGCCGATCCACGTCTCGAACGTGATGGTCGTCGACGCCGACGGCAAGCCGACCCGCATCGGGCACCGCGACGGCGGCGAGGGCGAGGCGAAGCGCGTGCGCATCTCGCGGCGCACCGGGAAGGACCTCTCGTGACCACCACCGAAGCTCCCGAGACGACCCGCCCGCGGCTGCAGCAGCGCTACCAGGACGCGATCAGGGACGCGCTGACCGAGCAGTTCGGGTACGCGAACCCGATGCTCGTCCCCGGCGTCGTCAAGGTCGTCGTGAACATGGGCGTCGGCGAGGCCGCGCGCGACTCCAAGCTGATGGAGGGCGCGGTCCGCGACCTCACCCTCATCGCCGGGCAGAAGCCCGAGATCCGCCGGGCCCGCAAGTCGATCGCCCAGTTCAAGCTGCGCGAGGGCATGCCCATCGGCGCCCGCGCCACGCTGCGCGGCGCGCGCATGTGGGAGTTCCTCGACCGGCTGCTGACCATCGGCCTGCCGCGCATCCGCGACTTCCGCGGCCTGTCGCCCAAGCAGTTCGACGGCCAGGGCAACTACACGTTCGGTCTGTCGGACCAGACGATGTTCCACGAGATCGACCAGGACTCGATCGACCGGCCGCGCGGGATGGACATCACCGTGGTCACCTCCGCGACGACCGACGAGGAGGGCCGGGCGCTGCTCCGTCAGCTCGGCTTCCCGTTCAGGGAGAACTGAGAATGGCGAAGAAGGCACTGGTCAACAAGGCCGCGAAGACGCCGAAGTTCAAGGTGCGCGGCTACACCCGCTGCAACCGTTGCGGGCGCGCCCGCGCGGTGCTGCGCAAGTTCGGGCTCTGCCGCGTCTGCCTCCGCGAGATGGCGCACCGGGGCGAGCTCCCGGGCGTGAGCAAGGCGTCCTGGTGACCGAGACGAACCCCGAACGGCACGAGGACACCCCGCTCGAGGCCCCGCCCGTGGGCGCCATCGCCCCCGAGCTCCTGCGCCTCATCCAGCGCGTCGCCCACCGCGAGCACCTGCTCGACGGTGCCCCGGCGGCGAGCACGCGCCCCCGTACCAACGCTCCGAGGAGCTCCGCACGCCGCAGGCCCGCCATCGGGACCGCGCGCAGCACAGCTGTGCGCGTCACCCGGGGAACCACGGCGAGGAAGGTGACCTGGTCATGACGATGACCGACCCGATCGCGGACATGCTCACGCGCATCCGCAACGCCAACTCGGCGTTCCACGAGAGCGCGACCATGCCGCACAGCAAGCTCAAGGCCCACGTGGCGCAGGTCCTGCTCGAGCAGGGCTACATCGCCGGCTACCGCACCGAGGCCGCCACCGTCGGGCAGTCGCTCGTGGTCGACCTGAAGTACGGCCCGAACCGCGAGCGCAGCATCGCCGGCATCAAGCGCGTGTCGAAGCCGGGCCTGCGCGTCTACGCGAAGTCCGGCGAGCTCCCGCGGGTGCTCGGCGGCCTCGGCGTCGCGATCATCTCGACGTCCTCGGGCCTGCTGACCGACCGCCAGGCACACCAGCGACGGATGGGCGGGGAAGTCCTCGCCTTCGTCTGGTAGCGGGAGGGAACCGAACCATGTCACGCATCGGCAAGGCCCCCATCACCGTGCCGTCCGGTGTCGACGTCACCGTCGAGGGCCGGAACGTCACCGTCAAGGGCCCGAAGGGCACCCTGAGCCACGAGGTCGACGAGCCCATCACGGTCTCGGTCGACGACGGCGTGCTCTCGGTGCAGCGCCCCGACGACGAGCGCGAGAGCCGTGCGCTGCACGGCCTGTCGCGCTCCCTGCTCAACAACCTCGTGCAGGGCGTCTCGCAGGGCTACGAGCGCAAGCTCGAGATCCACGGCGTCGGTTACCGCGTCCAGGCGCGCGGCTCGGACCTCGAGTTCGCGCTCGGGTTCAGCCACCCGGTGAAGATCACGCCCCCGGAGGGCATCACCTTCGCCGTCGAGAGCCCGACCCGCTTCTCGGTCAAGGGCATCGACAAGCAGCTGGTCGGCCAGGTGGCCGCCAACATCCGGTGGCTGCGCCGTCCCGACCCCTACAAGGGCAAGGGCGTCCGCTACGCCGGCGAGCAGATCCGCCGCAAGGTCGGGAAGACGGGCAAGTGATGGCAGAGAACGCGACCACCACCACGAAGGCTCGGGGCCACCTGGGCAAGAACGTCTCGGAGACCCGCCGTGCGGGTCGCACGCGGCGTCACGTCCGGCTGCGCAAGAAGATCGCCGGCACGCCGTCGCGCCCGCGCCTCGTCGTCACCCGGTCCACCCGGCACATCACCGCGCAGGTGGTCGACGACATCGCCGGCCACACGCTCGCGCACGCCTCCACGCTGGAGGCCGACGTCCGCGGGATGGAGGGCGACAAGAAGGCGCAGGCCGCCAAGGTCGGCGAGCTCGTGGCAGCTCGCTCTCGCGACCTCGGCATCGACGCGGTCGTCTTCGACCGCGGCGGTCGCCGCTACCACGGCCGCATCGCGCAGCTCGCGGACGCGGCCCGCGAGGGGGGTCTGCAGTTCTGATGCTGCACCGAATCCAGGCCCTCACGAACACCATGACTGGAAGGAACACCTGATGCCGGGACGCACACGGCGCGACGGGCCCCCGGGCTCGGGCGCACAGGGCGGCGAGCGTCAGGGCGGCAGCGCCGGCCGGGACCGCCAGCAGGGCGGTCGCGACCGCTCGCAGGACCGGACCCCGCACCTCGAGCGCGTCGTCGCCATCAACCGCGTGGCCAAGGTCGTCAAGGGCGGCCGCCGCTTCAGCTTCACCGCCCTGGTGGTCGTCGGCGACGGCGACGGCATGGTCGGTGTCGGCTACGGCAAGGCCAAGGAGGTGCCGGCCGCGATCGCCAAGGGCGTGGAGGAGGCGAAGAAGAACTTCTTCCGAGTCCCCCGCGTCGGCGGCACGATCACGCACCCGATCCAGGGCGAGGACGCCGCGGGCGTCGTCCTCCTGCGCCCGGCGAGCCCCGGTACCGGCGTCATCGCCGGTGGCCCGGTGCGCGCCGTGCTCGAGTGCGCCGGCATCGCCGACATCCTGTCGAAGTCGCTGGGCAGCCAGAACGCGATCAACATCGTGCACGCCACGGTGGCGGCGCTGAAGGGGCTGCAGGTCCCCGAGGCCGTCGCGGCCCGCCGCGGTCTGCCGATCGAGGACGTCGCGCCCGCGCGGATGCTCCGCGCCCGCGCGGGGCAGGGGAGCTGACGGTGGCTGACAAGAAGGCCGACCTCAAGGTCACCCAGACGCGCTCCCAGATCGGTGGCAAGCACCACCAGCGCGAGAGCCTGCGGACCCTGGGGCTCCGGCGCATCGGCGCGACCGTCGTGCGCCCGGACACGCCCCAGAACCGCGGCCTGATCAACGCCGTCCGCCACCTCGTGGCGGTGGAGGAGGTGTCGAACGATGGCTGACGCCCCGATCAAGCTGCACCACCTGCGCCCGGCGCCGGGGTCGAAGACCGCGAAGACCCGCGTGGGTCGCGGTGAGGCCTCGAAGGGCAAGACCGCCGGTCGCGGCACGAAGGGCACGGGCGCCCGGAAGAACGTCCCGTCGTCCTTCGAGGGCGGCCAGATGCCCCTGCAGATGCGCCTGCCCAAGCTCAAGGGCTTCCGCAACCGCAACAAGGTGGTCTCGCAGGTCGTCAACGTCGGCGACCTGGCGCGGCTGTTCCCCGACGGCGGCGAGGTCGGCCCGGCCGAGCTCGTCGGCGCCGGCGCCGTGCGCGCCGGTCACCCCGTCAAGGTGCTCGGCACCGGCGAGGTCGGCTCGGTGGCCCTGCGGGTCTCCGCGCACGCCTTCTCCGGCGCCGCCAGCGCGAAGCTCGAGGCCGCGGGCGGCAGCGCCACCGTCGTCGAGTAGATCCCCTCGTGACACCCACCGGCCCCGTGGTCGCCCTGCTCGACAGCAGGACGGCCCGGGGCCGGTGGTGTGTCGCCGTGTAGTCTCGGCGCGGGTCGGCACGGCCGTCCCGTCAAGCTCGTCGACGCCCCGCGCACCGCTCTCGGGCGTCTGGTCGGTGGCCAGTCGGTGGCAACCGGCACCGCGTGGCCGTCGCCCGCGGTGCGGACGGAACATCTGGAGGTCCGAGTGCTCGGCGCCGTGCGGTCAGCCCTGGCCACACCGGACCTGCGCAAGAAGATCCTGTTCACGCTGGGCATCGTCGCCGTGTACCGCCTGGGGGCCACGCTCCCGGCGCCGGGCGTTTCCTACGTCAACGTCCAGGAGTGTCTGCGGCAGGTCCAGGGCAGTGACGCCGCGAGCGTCTACTCGCTGATCAACCTCTTCAGCGGCGGCGCGCTCCTGCAGCTGTCGATCTTCGCGCTGGCATCATGCCCTACATCACGGCCAGCATCATCGTGCAGCTGCTGACGGTCGTGATCCCGCGCTTCGAGCAGCTCAAGAAGGAGGGGCAGAGCGGTCAGGGCAAGCTCACGCAGTACACGCGCTACCTGACCATCGCCCTGGCGATCCTGCAGTCGACCGGCATCGTCGCCCTGGCCGACCGCAACCAGCTCTTCCAGGACTGCGACCCCTCGCAGTTCCCGATCCTGCCCAACGCCGACGTCTTCGACCTCACCGTCATCGTCATCGTCATGACCGCCGGCACCGCGGTCATCATGTGGTTCGGCGAGCTGGTGACCGAGCGCGGCATCGGCAACGGCATGTCGCTGCTGATCTTCACCTCGATCGCGGCGCGCATCCCGGCCGAGGGCGGCAACATCCTCTCGAGCAGCGGCGGCGTCGCCTTCGCCGTGGTCTGCGCGTTCGGGCTGGTCATCATCGCGAGCGTCGTGTTCGTCGAGCAGGGTCAACGGCGGATACCCGTGCAGTACGCCAAGCGGATGGTCGGGCGCCGCATGTACGGCGGGACGTCGACGTACTTGCCGCTGAAGGTCAACCAGGCCGGCGTCATCCCCGTGATCTTCGGGTCGTCCCTGCTGTACCTGCCCGACCTGCTCTCGCGGATCACCGGCAACCAGGACTCGGGCTTCTCGCGGTTCGTGCAGACCTACCTGGCCAACCAGTCCAACTGGCTGCACATCCTGCTGTACTTCGCCCTGATCATCTTCTTCACGTACTTCTACGTCTCGATCACGTTCAACACCGAGGAACGTGCCGACGAGATGAAGAAGTTCGGCGGCTTCATCCCCGGCATCCGGCCCGGGCGTCCCACGGCCGAGTACCTCAGCTACGTGCTGTCCCGGATCACCTTGCCGGGCTCGATCTACCTGGGCATCATCGCCGTCCTGCCGAACTTCTTCCTGGGCCTGACCGGTCAAGGACAGAACCAGAACTTCCCCTTCGGGGGCACGGCTGTTCTGATCATGGTGGGCGTCGGGCTGGACACGGTGAAGCAGATCGAGAGCCAGCTGATGCTGCGCAACTACGAGGGCTTCCTGCGCTGAAGCCCCCGTCGCGCCGGGTAGACACCGGGTAGACGCAGGGACAACGGGACCGTCGGGCGAGGGAGTGGCGTCGTGAGGATCGTGCTGGTGGGACCGCCGGGAGCGGGCAAGGGGACGCAGGCGGCCCGGCTGTCCGAGCGTCTCGACGCGCCCCACATCTCCACCGGGGACCTCTTCCGCGAGAACATGAAGAACGAGACGGACCTGGGCAAGGAGGCCCAGCGCTACGTCGACGCGGGTGACCTCGTGCCCGACGAGGTCACCGTCGGGATGGTCAAGGACCGTCTCGCCCAGCCGGACGCGCAGTCCGGCTTCCTGCTCTACGGCTTCCCGCGCAACGCGGCGCAGGCCCAGGAGCTCGAGAGCGTGCTGAGCGACCTCGGCCAGCGCCTGGACGCGGTGCTCGTGTTCGAGGTCGACGACGAGGAGCTCATCAAGCGCCTCACGGCCCGGGGTCGCTCCGACGACACCGAGGAGACCATCCGGCACCGCCAGGAGGTCTACCGGTCGGAGACCGAGCCGCTGATCGAGCACTACCGCGACATCGCCGTGCGGGTCGACGCGATCGGGTCGGTCGAGGAGATCACCGACCGGGCCATGGACGCGCTCGCCGACGAGCCCGACGACTAGGTGGCGACGGACCGCCGCCCCCTCGTCGAGGTCGTCACGGGGCTCCCGGCGAGGGTCGGCGGGCTCGCCGACCGTGTGCGGGGGCGCTCGGTGGAGATGAAGACGCCCGGCCAGATCGAGGCCATGCGCGCCGCCGGCCTGGTGGTGGCGGCCGCGCTCGCGGCGGTCACCGAGGCCGCGCGTCCCGGGGTCAGCACCGCCGACCTCGACGGGATCGCCGAGGGCGTCGTCCGCGCCGCCGGGGCCGTGCCGTCGTTCCTGGGCTACCAGGGGTTCCCGCGGTCGATCTGCACCTCGGTCAACGAGCAGGTCGTGCACGGCATCCCCTCGCCCGGGCAGGTGCTCGGCGACGGCGACCTCGTCTCGGTGGACTGCGGGGCGATCCTCGACGGCTGGCACGGCGACGCGGCGGTGACCCTGCTCGTCGGGACCCCGCGCCCGGAGGACGAGGACCTCTCGGCCGCCACCCGCGCCGCGATGCACGCCGGCATCGCGGCGCTCGTGCCCGGCGGGCGCCTCGGCGACGTCTCGCACGCGGTGGAGGAGGAGGCGCGCCGCCGCGCGGCGGCCGACGGCCGGACGTACGGGATCGTCGCCGACTACGGCGGCCACGGCATCGGGACGTCGATGCACATGGATCCCTTCGTGCCGAACCTTGGCCGGCCCGGCAGCGGCCTGCGCCTGCGTCCCGGGATGGTGCTGGCCATCGAGCCGATGCTCACCGGGGGCACGGACGAGACCGACGAGCTCGACGACGGCTGGACCGTGGTCACCGCCGACGGCAGCCGGGCCGCGCACTGGGAGCACTCCGTAGCGGTCACCGACGACGGGCCCTGGATCCTCACCGCGCCGGCGTCCTGACCCGTTGCCTGACCCGCGGCGCCGCTGACCTGCGGGGTCGCCGGCCGGGCGAGGGCCCCGGTGACGAGGCCGTCGACACAGCCCGCGTACACTCGATGGCTGGTGCGCGTGTCGTGCCGGTTCCCGCGCGCGCTCGTGTGAGGGTGTCCGGTCCCCGCGCGTGCCCGTCCCGCGAAGGCACGGTCGCTCCGGCGTCCGGTCGCCCGCTGGAGGGACGACAGCGTACGTCGAGAAGAATGCGGAGGACATGGCGAAGAAGGACGGCGCCATCGAGGTCGAGGGGCGGGTCGTCGAGCCCCTGCCCAATGCGATGTTCCGGGTGGAGCTCGAGAACGGGCACAAGGTCCTGGCGCACATCAGCGGCAAGATGCGTCAGCACTACATCCGGATCCTCCCCGAGTACAAGGTCGTCGTGGAGCTGTCGCCGTACGACCTGTCGCGCGGCCGGATCGTCTACCGCTACAAGTGATCGAGTCAGCCTCGGAGCCAGTGAGGAAGAGGACGTGAAGGTCCAGCCGAGCGTGAAGCGCATCTGCGCCAAGTGCCAGGTGGTCCGCCGTCACGGGCGGGTCATGGTCATCTGCGACAACCTGCGCCACAAGCAGCGCCAGGGCTGACGTCGCCGACCAGGCACATCCGGGCCTCGCCCGGGGCGGTCCCCGCGACCGCAGACCATTTTCCTCCCCGCACCTACGCCGGCACAGACCCGGCGGAACACCCCCGGCACGGGAGGCCGGGGCCCGACCCGCAGAGCAGGACGGCGGACCGGGACGGGCGGGGAGCCAGACCTCCCGGACGACACGAGGAGCACGTCGCCCCATGGCACGACTCGCCGGCGTCGACCTCCCCCGCGACAAGCGGATGGAAGTCGCGCTGACCTACATCTTCGGGATCGTCCGCAGCCGTTCCCGCGAGATCCTCACCGAGACCGGCATCTCCTACGACCTGCGGTCGAAGGACCTGTCGGACTCCGATGCCGCCGCGCTGCGCGCGTACATCGAGAACCACTTCCGGGTCGAGGGCGACCTGCGCCGTGAGGTCCAGGCGGACATCCGGCGCAAGGTCGAGATCGGCAGCTACCAGGGGCTGCGGCACCGCCGCAATCTCCCGGTGCACGGGCAGCGGACCAAGACCAACGCCCGGTCGCGCAAGGGCCCCAAGAAGACGGTTGCCGGCAAGAAGAAGGCCACGCGCAAGTGAGCGTCGCCACGGCGAAGCCGATCATCGACGCTGCCTCGATCAGGAGTATGTGAATGCCACCCAGGACTCGCCAGGGCGCGGCCGGGGCCAAGAAGGTCCGGCGCCGGGAGAAGAAGAACATCTCCCACGGCCACGCGCACATCAAGAGCACGTTCAACAACACGATCGTCTCCATCACCGACCCGACCGGCAACGTCATCAGCTGGGCGTCGGCCGGTCACGTGGGCTTCAAGGGCTCGCGCAAGTCGACGCCGTTCGCGGCGCAGATGGCCGCGGAGAACTGCGCCCGCAAGGCCGCCGAGCACGGCATGAAGAAGGTCGACGTCTTCGTCAAGGGCCCGGGCTCGGGCCGCGAGACGGCGATCCGCTCGCTGCAGGCCGCGGGCCTCGAGGTCGGGACGATCTCAGACGTCACCCCGCAGCCGCACAACGGCTGCCGCCCGCCGAAGCGTCGCCGGGTCTAGGGCCCAGGGAAAGGTCAGAGGAGACACACGATGGCCCGTTACACCGGTCCCGCCACCCGCAAGTCCCGCCGTCTGAAGGTCGACCTGATCGGCGGCGACAAGTCGTTCGAGCGTCGCCCGTACCCCCCGGGGCAGCACGGCCGGATCCGCATCAAGGAGTCCGAGTACCTGCTGCAGCTGCAGGAGAAGCAGAAGGCCCGCTTCACCTACGGCCTGCTCGAGAAGCAGATGCGCGCCTACTACGAGGAGGCGAACCGTCGCGAGGGCAAGACCGGCGACGAGTTCCTGCGCCTGCTCGAGTCGCGTCTCGACTCGGTCGTCTACCGCGCCGGGCTCGCCCAGACCCGTCGCCAGGCCCGCCAGCTGGTGGGCCACGGCCACTTCCTGGTCAACGGCCAGAAGGTCGACGTCCCCAGCTACCGGGTGACGCAGTACGACATCATCGACGTCCGGGACAAGTCCCGGAACATGCTGCCCCTCGTGGTGGCCAAGGAGAACTTCGGCGACCGCCCGGTACCCGGGTGGCTGCAGGTGGTCCCGGACACCCTGCGCATCTTCGTCCACCAGCTCCCGGAGCGGTCGCAGATCGACACGCCCGTCTCCGAGCAGCTGATCGTCGAGTTCTACTCGAAGTAAGCCCAGAGAAGTCAGCTGGGCCCCCGGCCCGGGCGAGCGTGCCCGGGCCGGGTCTCACGTTCGGCGTCAAATAGCGGACGCCGCATCGGAAAGGTTTCGCACGTGCTGATCTCTCAGCGTCCCGCACTGTCCGAGGACGCCATCGACGACACCCGTTCCCGGTTCGTCATCGAGCCGCTGGAGCCGGGCTTCGGCTACACCCTCGGCAACTCGCTGCGTCGCACCCTGCTCTCGTCCATCCCGGGCGCGGCCGTGACGAGCATCCGTGTCGACGGGGTCCTCCACGAGTTCACCACCGTCCCCGGGGTGAAGGAGGACGTCACCGACATCATCCTGAACCTCAAGGAGCTCGTCGTGAGCTCCGAGGAGGACGAGCCGGCGACGATGTACCTGCGCAAGCAGGGTCCAGGCACCGTCACCGCGGGCGACATCGTCCCGCCGGCCGGCGTGACCGTGCACAACCCCGACCTGCACATCGCGACCCTGAACGACCAGGGCCGCCTGGAGGTCGAGCTGGTCGTCGAGCGTGGCCGCGGCTACGTGCCGGCCGCGCAGAACAAGGCCTCCGGCGCCGAGATCGGCCGCATCCCGGTCGACTCGATCTACTCGCCGGTGATGAAGGTCAGCTACAAGGTCGAGGCCACCCGCGTCGAGCAGCGGACCGACTTCGACAAGCTGATCCTCGACGTCGAGACCAAGCCGTCCATGACGCCGCGCGACGCCATCGCGTCGGCCGGCCGAACGCTGACCGAGCTCTTCGGGCTGGCCCGCGAGCTCAACGTCGACGCCGAGGGCATCGAGATCGGCCCCTCGCCCGCCGAGGCCGACACGATCGCCGCCTTCGCGATGCCGATCGAGGACCTGGACCTCACCGTCCGGTCCTACAACTGCCTCAAGCGGGAAGGCATCCACACGGTCGGCGAGCTCGTCGGCCGGTCGGAGGCCGACCTGCTGGACATCCGCAACTTCGGCGCGAAGTCCATCGACGAGGTCAAGATGAAGCTCGCCGGTCTCGGTCTGGCCCTCAAGGACAGCCCGCCCGGGTTCGACCCGTCCGCCGCGGCGGCCGACTACCCGTCCGAGGGTTTCGAGTCCTACGGCTCCGACGGCGGCTTCGGCGGCGGTTACGGGGCTCCGGAGGACGACGGCCAGGACTACGCCGAGACCGAGCAGCTCTAGTACCCGCCCTTCCAGCAACTCTGACGTTCTGCCCCCTCCCCGGCCCCCCGCGGGCCGGGGAGGAAAGGCGTCCTGAGACAGGAGCAGTCCCATGCCCCAGCCCACCAAGGGCCCGCGGCTCGGGGGATCCCCCGACCACCAGAAGCTGATGCTGGCCAACCTGGCCACGTCGCTGTTCACGCACGGTCGGATCCACACCACGCGGGCCAAGGCCGAGCGGCTGCGCCCGTACGCGGAGCGGCTGATCACCAAGGCGAAGCGCGGCGACCTGCACGGCCGGCGCCTCATCCAGCAGCAGATCCGCGACAAGGACGTCGTCCACCGCCTCCTCGCCGAGATCGGGCCGTTCTTCGCCGACCGGCCCGGTGGCTACACGCGGATCGTCAAGACGCTGCCGCGCAAGGGTGACAACGCGCCCATGGCCGTCATCGAGCTGGTGAACGAGCGCACCGCCAGCGCGGAGGCCTCGCAGGCCACGCGTACGGCGGCGCCGCCGAAGTCGCCGTCGGGCCCGGGTGCCCAGATCGGCGAGACCGCCACCGGGGCCGCGGCGACCGCGGCCACCATCGCGGCCGCCGAGACGTCCGACGCCACGCCGGAGCCCACCGAGCCGAGCGATGCCGGCGACGCGGTCGAGGCGCAGGAGGCGGAGGAGGCTGCGGGCACCGACGACGAGTCGCCGGAGGTGCCCGAGGCCGGGGCCGCCACGGCGTCCGCCGGCGGGGACCCGTCCGAGGACGCCGACTCCTCGGCGACCACCGACGGCACGCAGGACGAGGAAGTGTCGGGCGGCGACGCCTCGGAGGACGGCGACTCGTCGGCGACCACCGGGGACGACAAGTCCTGACCGGACGCACCGCGTCACGCGAGCCCGCCGTCGATCCCGACGGCGGGCTCGCGGCGTCTCGGGACGCGGAGCGCAGCGGAGCCGGACCATCGACACGGCGGTACCGCCTGGACCTGGCGTACGACGGCACCGACTTCTCGGGCTGGGCGCGCCAGCCCGGCCTGCGCACGGTGCAGGGCGTGCTCGAGGACGCGCTGGCCGCGGTCGGGCGGGTGCCGGTGGCGCTGACCGTCGCCGGGCGGACCGACGCGGGCGTGCACGCGGACGCGCAGGTGGCGCACGTCGACCTCCCGCGCGACGTGGTGCCGCACCCCGGCCTCGTCGGCCGGCTCGCCCGGATGCTGCCCCCGGACGTGCGGGTGCGGGCGGTGACGCCGGCGCCCGCGGGCTTCGACGCGCGGTTCTCGGCGCTGCGCCGCCACTACGCCTACCGCGTCAGCACCGCGCCCTGGGGCCCCGAACCGCTGCGGGCCCGCGACACCCTGCGCTGGCCGCGGCCCCTCGACGTCGCCGCGATGGACGAGGCCGGGCGCGGCCTGCTCGGCGAGCACGACTTCGCCGCCTACTGCCGCCCGCGCCCCGGCGCCACGACGATCCGCGAGCTGCAGGCGCTGCACTGGGCGCCCGCGCCCGGCGAGACCGACGTCCTCGTCGCCCGCCTGTCCGCCGACGCGTTCTGCCACTCGATGGTCCGGTCGATCGTGGGCGCGCTGCTCGCCGTCGGCGAGGGCCGGCGTCCCGTCGGCTGGCCGGCCGTCCTGCTCGTGACCCGGGAGCGCTCGAGCGAGGTGACGGTGGCCGCCGCCCGCGGGCTGCGCCTGACCGGGATCGACTACCCCGACGACGCCGAGCTGGCGGCCCGGGCGTCGTCGACCCGCCGGCGGCGGGACGAGGATCAGCCCCCGCTGCCGTAGGGCCGGGTGAGGATCTCCAGGTTGTGGCCCTCGGGCGAGGAGAAGTAGGCGCCCCGTCCGCCGTCGTTCGTGTTCTCGCCGGGACGGCGTTGCATCGGGTCGGCGTAGGTGGGCACGCCCCGCTCGCGCAGCCGCCCGGTGATCACCGGGAACTCGTCGTCACCGACGAGGAAGGCGTAGTGCTGGGGGTGCGGGTCGGCCACGTCCATGTAGTCCAGGCTCGTGCCGCCGGCCACCTCGACGACGGTGAAGGGCCCGAAGCGGTAGGGCGCGGGCAGGCCGAGGACCTCGGCGAGGAACGCCGCGCCGGCGTCCCGGTCCCGCGTCTCGACGATCGTGTGGTTCAGCGCGATGCTCATGTCCCGAGCGTCCGACCTCGAGCAAGGTCGAGGTCAAGGGAGACGCGGACCATGCCCTCGTCGTCGACGCGGCAGCGGTGGGGGACCAGGTCGCGGTCGCCGGCGTCGAGGCACCGACCGGTGACCACGTCGAACGACCAGCCGTGGTTCGCGCACGTCAGCACGCCGCCGGCGAGCGTGCCGCGCTCGAGGGGCCACTTCCGGTGCGGGCAGCGGTTGTCGTAGGCGCGGGCCTCGCCGTCGACCCCGTCCACGGCGACGAGCAGCACGCGGGTCGTGCCGACCTGCACGGCGGCCATCCCGCGCTCGCGGAGCTCGGCGAGCGGCAGGACCGGTTCGTCCTCGGTGTCCGGCATCGCGACCTCCCGACCAGGCCCGGAGCTCGTCACCGTACGCCGGTGTGAGCGGGGTCACCGCTCGGGTAGCCGAGAGGATGAGTGAGCAGAGCAGCCCGGACAGCGCGCCCGCCCCCGACAGCGACGAGTTCCTCGCCGAGCAGAACACGGCCGAGCGCGTCAGCCCGGGGACGACCGCCGACGCGCCGGCCACGGACCCCGACCTCGTCGACACCGACCCGGGCGGCGGGCCGGCGGAGAACCCGGCGAAGGACCGCTGACGAGCCCCTAATCGCCGCGACGGACGGGGCCGAGGATCGCGGTCTCGCGGGGGCCGGTGACGAGGTCGACGCGACGCCAGAGGTTGCGGCCCAGCACCACGAGGCCGCGGTCGGGGAGGGTCCGCAGGGTCTCGGTAATCGACGGCGTCAGCCGCCACAGCCGCCCGGCGAGCTCCGCCTCGTGCGGGGGCATGCGCTGGAGCAGCACGAGGTCGGCGTCGTCGGCGAGGTCGGACACCGCGGGCACGAGCGAGGGCAGCACCACGAGCGTCGTCTGCCGCGGCCGGCGGGCCGGGCTCGAGCCGCGGGCGGTCGCGCCGCGGTCGTGGACGACGAGCAGCGGCGAGCCGCCGGGCACCGCGAGGTCGGACGGGGGTTCGGCGACGACGCGGACCCCGGCCTCCGGGTCGTCCGGCTCGGCGGC
>CADCTH010000348.1 GCA_902805495.1 uncultured Actinomycetospora sp. | reverse complement strand
GGGGCGTGCGCAGCCCCTCCTGCGCGGCGAGCGCGTCGATGGCCTCGCGGGCCGCCCGGGCCAGCGCCTCGTCGGTCGGCAGGAAGGCGGTGCCGACGGCGTAGCGGCCCGGGGCGGGCAACGGCGCGGGGGCGACCGCGCGCAGGAACGCGTCGGGCACCTGGACGAGGATGCCCGCGCCGTCGCCGGTGGTGGGCGCGCTGCCCGCGGCGCCGCGGTGGTCGAGGTTGTGCAGCACGTGCAGGGCGTCCCGGACGATGCCGTGGCTCTGCTCCCCGCGGACGTTCGCGACCGCGCCGACGCCGCAGGCGTCGTGCTCGTGGGCCGGGTCGTAGAGACCCTGTCGACCCGGAGTCGATGCAGGCATCCGGTGCCTCCTCGTCGTCACGCGGACGGGTGGTGGGAGTGACCCGGGGACGACGATGGCCCAGGAGGGGTGCGCGGCGGGCCCGTGGACGGCTCCGGCAGCGTGATCATGCGGCGGGGACGGCACGGACGGGCGGCGCGGGACCCCGACGTCCTGCGCGGTACCCGACCGATCCTAATCGGTCGACCGTCGCGTGGCGCGCCGGTGAACGTCCGCCGCGGCGTGACGCGGAGCGCTAGCTCTTGGCGCCCGACGGCGGCGTCGCGGGCACGTCCTCGTGCCCCGCCGCGGTGTCGGGGGTGTCCGGCTCGGCGTCGACGCTGGTGGGGTTCGCCGACCCGCCCTTCCCGGTGGGCGCCGACGCGGGCGAGCGCTCGGTCAGGCGGACCTCGGCCTCGTTCTCCGAGCGCTGGTCCTCGTCGGGGTCCCCGGTACTTCCGTTGCGTGCCATGGGATCGGGCGTACCCCCGTCGTCACCCGTCGAACCCGCGTCGTCCAGGGCCCGGCCGAACGTCTCGCGCGGGCCACGGACCCAGAACAGGTACGCCACCGCGCCCAGGAACACGACCGCGGAGACCACCACGTTGATCCGCACGTCGCCGAACACCCGGGTCGCGGGGTCGGTGCGCATGAGCTCGATGGCGAAGCGGCCGGCGGTGTAGCCCGCGACGTAGAGCGCGAAGGCCCGCCCCCGGGAGAGGCGGAACCGGCGGTCGGCCCACACCACCAGGGCGGCGACGGCGAGGTTCCACAGGAGCTCGTAGAGGAAGGTCGGGTGCACGATCGCGACCGGGGTGGTGTCGACCGCGACGCCGGTGAGGTTGTCGGTGACGCCGGTCGCGGGGTCGACGCGGCGGTAGAGCTCGAGTCCCCACGGCAGCGTGGTCGGGCCGCCGTAGAGCTCCTGGTTGAACCAGTTGCCGAGCCGGCCGATGGCCTGGGCGGTGACGATGCCGGGCGCGGCGGCGTCGGCGAAGGCCGTCAGCGGCACGCCGCGGCGGCGGCACCCGATCCAGGCGCCGACGCCGCCGAGCGCGATGGCGCCCCAGATGCCCAGCCCGCCCTGCCAGATGTAGAGCGCGGCCACGGGGTCGCCCCCGGGCCCGAAGTACGTCGGCCATTCGGTGGCCACGTGGTAGAGCCGGCCGCCGATGAGGCCGAACGGCACCGCGAAGACCGCGATGTCGGTGACCGTGCCCGGCTCGCCGCCGCGGGCCACGAAGCGCCGCTCGGTCCACAGGACCTCCACGACGATCCCGGCGATGATGCACAGCGCGTAGGCGCGCAGCGGGATCGGGCCGACCTCCCAGACGCCCTGCGGTGGGCTGGGCAGGTAGGTGGGCAGGGTGATCGGCAGAGCCGTGACCGCTGTCTGCACCGCTGGGAGCACGGCCGCCACGCTATCCCCCGGAGGTCAGCGCCCGGTGTGCTGGCCCCGCACGCCGGCGGCGAGCTCGGTGGTCAGCCGGGCGACCGCGGCCCGCCCGTGCTCGGCGGCCGAGACCAGCGCGGACCCGACGATGACGCCGTCGGCGAAGCCGGCGACCTCGCCGGCCTGGGCCCCGTTGCGCACGCCCAGCCCGACGCCGATCGGCAGGTCGGTGTGGCTGCGCGCGCGGGCCACCAGCGAGGTGGCGGTGTCGGAGACCGCGTCGCGGGCGCCGGTGACGCCCATGGTGGAGGCGGCGTAGAGGAAGCCGCGGGTGACCGCGGTGGTGCTGGCGATGCGCTCGTCGCTGGACGACGGCGCGACGAGGAAGATCGGCGCGAGGCCCTCGCGATCGGCGGCGGCGATCCAGGTCGAGGCCTCGTCGGGCACGAGGTCCGGGGTGATCACGCCGATCCCGCCGGCCGCGGCGAGGTCGCGGGCGAAGGCGTCGACGCCGTAGCGCAGCACGGGGTTCCAGTAGGTCATGACCACCGCGCGCCCGCCGCGGCCGGCGAGCTGCTCGACGACGTGCAGCGTGTCGCGGATGCGCACCCCGGCACGCAACGCCTGGTCGACGGCGTGCTGGATCACCGGGCCGTCGAGCACCGGG
This sequence comes from uncultured Actinomycetospora sp., assembly GCA_902805495.1. Classification (GTDB taxonomy): domain Bacteria; phylum Actinomycetota; class Actinomycetes; order Mycobacteriales; family Pseudonocardiaceae; genus Actinomycetospora. Next base: position 2,922 of record CADCTH010000348.1, on the reverse strand, counting down.
TCGGAGTACGGCAGGCCCACCTCGACTAGGTCGGCGCCCGCGTCGAGGGCCTGGGTCAGCAGGCCCAGCGAGCCCTTGACGGTCGGGTAGCCCGCGGGCAGGTAGGCGATGAGCGCGGCGCGGTCCTCGGCCTTCGCCGTGGTGAAGACCTCGCCGAGACGGTCGATGCCGGTCACGGAGGCTGCATTCATGGTCCGGCTCCGCTCCGCTTCGCGTCCCTCACAGCTCGCGCTCCCCGCTCGCCACGGCCCCGTCGGCGTCCTCGGACGGCGGCGGCTCCTCGGTGGGCAGCGATGCCGGGTCGACGACGCCGAACCAGCGCGCCGCGGTGTCGACGTCCTTGTCGCCCCGGCCCGAGAGGTTGACGAGGATCGTCGCCGGGTCTCCCCCCGCCCGCCCCAGCTCGCGGCCGAGACGCAGCGCGCCCGCGATGGCGTGCGCCGACTCGATGGCCGGGATGATGCCCTCGGTGCGGCACAGCAGCCGGAACGCGTCCATGGCCTCGGCGTCGGTGACCGGCTCGTAGGTCGCGCGCCCGGTGTCGGCGAGGTACGCGTGCTCGGGGCCGACGCCGGGGTAGTCGAGGCCGGCGGAGATCGAGTGCGTCTCGAGGGTCTGCCCGTCCTCGTCCTGCAGCAGGTACGACATCGCCCCGTGCAGCGCGCCGGGCGTGCCGCCGGTGATCGACGCGGCGTGGCGGCCGGACTCGACACCCTCCCCCGCGGCCTCGTAGCCGACGAGGCGCACGCCGTCGTCGTCGAGGAACGGGTGGAAGATCCCGATGGCGTTGGAGCCGCCGCCGACGCAGGCGACGACGGCGTCGGGCAGGCGCCCGTAGGCGGTCAGGACCTGGTCGCGGGCCTCGAGCCCGATGACGCGGTGGAAGTCGCGCACCATGCGCGGGAACGGGTGCGGGCCCGCGGCGGTGCCGAGGATGTAGTGGGTGTGCCCGACGCTGGCGACCCAGTCGCGGTAGGCCTCGTTGAGCGCGTCCTTGAGCGTGCGCGAGCCCGTGGTGACGGGCACGACCTCGGCGCCGAGCAGCCGCATCCGCGCGACGTTGAGCGCCTGGCGCTCGGTGTCGACCTCGCCCATGTAGACCAGGCACTCGAGGCCCATCAGCGCCGCCGCCGTGGCCGTCGCGACGCCGTGCTGGCCCGCGCCCGTCTCGGCGATCACGCGGGTCTTGCCCATGCGCTTGGTCAGCAGCGCCTGGCCCAGCACGTTGTTGATCTTGTGCGAGCCGGTGTGGTTGAGGTCCTCGCGCTTGAGCAGGATGCGCGCGCCGCCCGCGTGCTCCGCGAGCCGCCGGGCGTCGGTGACGGGCGACGGGCGCCCCGCGTAGTCGCGCTGCAGGCGGTCGAGCTCGGCGAGGAACGCGGGGTCGCGGCGCGCCTTCTCGTACTCGACGGCCACCTCGTCGACGGCGGCGATGAGGGCCTCGGGCATGAACCGACCGCCCCAGCGCCCGAAGTGCCCGGTGTCGTCCGGCTCGTGCGTGGTCCCGGCGAGGCCGTGGCTGGCCGACGTCATCGTGGCTCCCTCGAGCGCGGTGGTGGTGTCGCCGCCGATGCTACGAGCCAGGGCGAGGGCGTCGGGACGGCGCGGGATCGCTCAGCGCTGGTCAGCGGGAAGGCTTCGGGCACGCCGGGTGCGAGCCCGCCGTGACGAGCTGGCGCACGGCCGCGCGGGGGTCCTCCGCGGTGGCCATCGACTCGCCCACCAGCACCGCGTCGGCGCCGTGGCCGGCGTAGGTCATGAGGTCGCCCGGCCCGCGGACACCGGACTCGGCCACGCGGATGACCTCGCCGGGCAGCCCGGGGGCGATGCGGCTGAACACCGAGCGGTCGACCTCGAGGGTGTGCAGGTCGCGGGCGTTGATGCCGACGAGGCGGGCGCCGGCCTTCAGCGCCATGTCGGCCTCCTCCTCGTTGTGCACCTCGACCAGGGCCGTCATCCCGAGGGAGTCGACCCGGTCGACCAGCGCGTCGAGCGCGTTCTGCTCGAGCACCGAGCACATCAGCAGGACGACGTCGGCACCGTGGGCCCGCGCCTCGTGCACCTGGTAGGTGCCGACCACGAAGTCCTTGCGCAGCACCGGGACGTCGACCTTCGCGCGCACGGCGTCGAGGTCGTCGAGCGAGCCGCCGAAGAAGCGCTGCTCGGTGAGCACGCTGACGACCCGGGCGCCGCCGTCGACGTAGCGGCCGGCGAGCCACGCCGGGTCCGGGATGTCGGCCATGTGCCCCTTGGAGGGGCTGGCCCGCTTGACCTCCGCGATGACCCCGATGCCGGGGCCCTGCAGGGCGGCCAGGGCGTCGCGCGCGGGCGGCGCCGCCGCGGCGCGGTCCTTGACGACGTCGAAGGGGACGGCGGCCTCCCGGGCAGCGAGGTCGGCTCGGACCCCTTCGAGGATCTGCTCCAGGACGCTCACGCCGGGTCTGCCCCTTTCCCCCGTCCGAGTTCGCTCCATGTTAACCCGCGACCCCTTCCGTCCCTCCGACCCCGTCGGGGCGTCCGGACGCTCGCCCACCCGGCGGATCGGGCGCACGACCAGCAGGACGATCCGTGGGCTCACCCAGCGGCTCGCCCGTGGGGTCGTGCCCCTCGTCGAGCGCCTCCCAGAGCGCGCGGTCGGGATCGGCGGGCGTCGCCCGCGCCTCCGCGGCCCCGTCACCGGCCCTGTCACTCGCTTTGTCACCGGCGGCCCGGGTGGGGGCGTCGTAGCGCGCCCCGAGCCGCGGGAGCACCGCGGCGAACAGCGCCGCGAGCAGGCCCGCGGCGAGCATCAGCAGCCCGCCGAGCACCCCGAGCGACGGCCCGGCCAGCACCGCCTCCGCGGGCAGCGCGCGGTCGCCCGGGCGCACGCCCACCGGCAGCGCCTCGGACGCCGGGTCGGCCAGGCCGGCGACGCCGCGCAGC
>CADCTH010000347.1 GCA_902805495.1 uncultured Actinomycetospora sp. | reverse complement strand
CCCAGCGCCGGCGGCACGACCAGGAGCAGCGCGAGCACCGGCAGGACCAGCAGCGCCGCCGCCGGGCCCGCCCGTCCGTCGGGGCCGTGGTGGTGGTGGTGCTCCTCGTCCTCGCGCCCGGTGGTCGGCCCAGCCGGGCGCGCCCGCAGGTCGCGGACCAGCGCGATCACGGCGACGGCGATCAGCGCCGCCGCCGCGAGGAGCACCGGCACGGCCGACCAGGGCCGCACGTAGCGCAGGTACGACCCGTCGAGCACGATCTTGACGAGCACCCCGCCGACGAGCACGAGCAGCACGTGCTGGGCGTCGCGTCTCATGGCCGCCTCACCCCGGGCCCCCGAGCACGAGCAGGCCGGCGAGCACCGCGCTGGTCACGGCGACGACGAAGGTCAGCGGCGCGAAGCGCAGCGCGAAGGCCCGGCCGAAGGCGCCGGCCTGCAGGGCGATCAGCTTGAGGTCCACCGCGGGGCCGACCACCAGGAACACCAGCCGGGGCAGCAGCGGCAGGCTCGACAGCGAGGCCGCGACGAACGCGTCGGCCTCGCTGCACAGGGCGAGCACCACCGCGAGCACCGCCATGACGACGACGGCCAGCACCAGGTGCCCGGCCAGACCGTCGAGCCAGGCGGGCGGCACCAGGACGTTCATCACCGCCGCCGCGAGCCCCCCGACCACGAGGAAGCCACCGGCGTCGACCACGTCGTGGCGCACCGTCTCGGTGAACACCGCCCACCGCGGCGTCCCGTCGTCCGGCGGGCGGTCACGGACCCGCGCGGCCATCCACCCCGGGCGCCCGATGCGCGTCCACAGCCAGCCGACACCGAGCGCGGTGGCCGCCGAGCCGAGCAACCGCGCGCCGACCATCTCCGGGTGGTCGGGGAAGGCGACCGCCGTCGCCACCAGGACCACGGGGTTGATCGCCGGCGCGGCGAGCAGGAAGGCGAGCGCGGCGGCCTCCGGGACCCCCTGCCCCACCAGCCGGCGCGCGACGGGCACCGACGCGCACTCGCACCCCGGCAGGACCAGCCCCGCCGCCCCGGCCACGAGCACCGCCAGCGCCGGCCGCCGCGGCAGGACCCGGCGCAGCACCGCGGGCGAGACCCAGGCCGCGAGCACCCCGGACAGCAGGGTGCCCAGCACGAGGAAGGGCAGCGCCTGCACGCACACCGCGACGAACACGGTCGCGGCCGTGCGCACCGTGCCGCCGTCGAGGAGGCCGAGGAGTGGCTCCTGCAGGAGCGTGGCGAGCAGCAGGACACCGCAGAGCACCACCAGCGAGCCGGTGCCGCGTCGCGGCGGCGCCGGGGACGGTGCGGTCGGGGTGCTCACGGCCGGCGATGCTGCCAGCCGCGCCCGAGGGCTCCCGCACGCCGCCGTCCGGCCTGGGGACAAGGAGGAGGGGTGTGGACGACCGTCAGCGACCGTGCGGCGATCACACGACCGGAAGGGCGAGCAGTGGCGGCCGGACGGCGGTCAGGCCTCGGCGACGAGCTCCGTGCGGACCTGCGAGGCCGTCGAGACGACGAGCATGATCAACGTCCCGAGCGGGCCGACCGCCAGGGCCTCGGCCGGGAACGCGTAGCGCAGCGTCACGTCCCACCCGCGCTCGGTGGCGATCGCGCCGAGCGTCCCGAACAGCCCCTGACCGGCGCGTTCGGCGATGGTGCGCGGCGTGTCCGGGTCGGTGAGGTCCCAGGCGACGACGCAGGTCAGGCTGAGGACGGCGAGGCCCTCGACGAGCTCGACGCCCTGCACGGCGCAGGGCACCCCGCCGTGGCGGAACGACAGGGCGCCGTCGTCGTCGACGTGCACCTCGACGAACTGCTCCAGGGCCTCGCGCGCGGTGATCAACAGCGTCGCGGTGGTGGCGGCCTCGCGGCTCACGGGCTCCCGTTCCCCCCGGTCGTGGACTCGGCGCGGTCGCGCGCGCCACCGTAGCGCCGGTCGCGGCCCGCGTAGATCTCGCACGCCTCCCAGAGGTGGCGGCGGTCGAAGTCGGGGAAGAGCGTGTCGAGGAACACCATCTCGGCGTAGGCCGACTGCCACAGCAGGAAGTTCGACGTCCGCTGCTCGCCCGAGCTGCGCAGGAACAGGTCGACGTCGGGCATGTCGGGCTCGTCGAGGTGCCGGGCGAGGGCCTTCTCGTCGATGCGCTCAGGGTCGATCTCGCCGCGGGCCGCCCGGCGGGCGAGCTCCTTCGCGGCACCGACGATCTCCTGGCGCCCGCCGTAGTTGACGCACATGGTCAGGGTGAGGACGTCGTTGTCGCGGGTGAGCTCCTCGGCGATCTCGAGCTCCTTGATCACGCTGCGCCACAGCCGCGGCCGCTGCCCCGCCCAGCGCACCCGCACGCCCATCGCGTGCATCTCCTCGCGCCGGCGCCGGATGACGTCGCGGTTGAAGCCGAGCAGGAACCGCACCTCGTCGGGGCTGCGACGCCAGTTCTCGGTGGAGAACGCGTAGGCCGAGATCCACTTGACGCCCACGTCGATGCAGCCGCGGACGACGTCGAGCAGCTGCGCCTCGCCGTGGCGGTGGCCCTCGATGCGCGGCAGGCCCCGCTGGTTGGCCCACCGGCCGTTGCCGTCCATGACCAGCGCGACGTGGTTGGGCACCAGCTCGGGCGGGATGTCGGGCGCGGTGGCCCCGCTCGGGTGCGGCGTCGGGGCCATCACCGTCGGGTCGTCGCGGCCCCGCAGCGCGCGGCCGGTGCTGCGGCCGCGGGTGGGGCGCAGGCGAGGGCTCACAGGGCGGCTCCCGGGATCGGGCGGAGGGCGCCGTCGCTCGGCTGTTCCGAGCGGAGGTGCCCTTCGCCCGGATCGTCGTCGACCTCCACCCCCGCCACCTCGCCGAGGTCGACGCGGGGGACGCCACCGCGACGGTCGACCAGCGGCAGCGAGCGCAGGGTCCGTTCGAGGTGCCACTGCAGGTGCGCGGCGACGAGCCCGGCGGTGTCGCGGCGGGCGGCGGGGTCGGTGGTCTCGGCGACGGTCCAGTCGCCGTCGCGCAGCGCCTCGAGCAGGCGCCACGTGGGGTCCGAGGGCACCACGGCGCCGGACGGGCGGCAGCCCTCGCACACCGCGCCGCCGGCGGGCACCGAGAAGCGCCGGTGGTAGGGCTCGCCCTCGACACCGCAGCGGGCGCACTCGGTGATCGCGGGCGCCCAGCCGGCGATGACCATGGCGCGCAGGAGGAAGGCGTCGAGCACGAGGTAGGGGTCGCGCGTGCCGCCGGCGAGCCCGCGCAGGGCGCCGACGAGCAGCAGGAACAGCTCGCGGGCCGGCTCGCCCTCCTCGGACGTGAGCCGGTCGGCGGTCTCGAGCAGCGCGCAGCCGGCGGTGTAGCGGGGGTAGTCGCCGGTGAGCCCGCCGCCGAAGGCGTCGAGGGTCTGCACCTGGGTGACGATGTCGAGGCTGCGACCGGTGTGCAGCTGCAGGTCGACGTGCCCGAACGGCTCGAGGCGGGCGCCGAAGCGCGAGCTGGTGCGGCGGATGCCCTTGGCCACCGCGCGGACCTTGCCGTGGCGGTGGGTCAGGAACGTGACGATGCGGTCCGCCTCGCCGAGCTTCTGCAGCCGCAGCACCACGCCGGTGTCGCGGTAGAAGCCCACGCACTCATCGTCGCACCTGCCACCGACCTCGGCAGCCGCCACGCCCCGGGGGATCGAGCTGGGGGCTTTCCTGACGTTGAACGCCAGCGTGGCCCCCACGCTGGCCCGGCACGCGACCACCGGAGCGCGCCGGAGGTCGGTAGGCAGCGCGACGAAGGAGCGCTGACTGCCGCACCTCCTTGGCGCGACAGACTAGAAGCCGAGGCGGCGGAGCTGGCGGGGGTCGCGCTGCCAGTCCTTGGCGACCTTGACGAACAGGTCGAGGTGCACCTTCTCGCCCAGCATCGCCTCGATCTGGCGGCGGGCCTCGGTGCCGACGTGCTTGAGCCGCGAGCCCCCCTTGCCGATGACGATGGACTTCTGGCTGTCGCGCTCGACGAAGATCTCGGCGCGGATGGTGAGCACCTTGCCCGGGCTCATCTCCTCGACGACCACGGCCAGCGAGTGCGGGAGCTCGTCGCGCACGCCCTCGAGCGCCGCCTCGCGGACGAACTCGGCGATCATCGTGGTCTCGGGCTCGTCGGAGAGCTCGCCGTCGGGGTAGAGCGGCGGGCCGGGCGGCATCTGCGCGAGCAGCAGGTCGGCGAGCAGGTCGACGCGGACACCACCGGTCGCCGACACGGGCACGATCTCGGCGAACTCCGCCAGCTCCTGCAGCGCCAGCAGCCGCTCCGCGATCACCTCGGGCTTCACGAGGTCGGTCTTGGTGAGCACGCCGAGGATCGGGGTGCGTCCCGCGATCTCGCGCAGCTCGCCGGCGATGAACTTGTCGCCCGGCCCGATGGTCTGGTCCGCGGGCACGCAGAAGCCGATGGCGTCGACCTCGGCCCACGTCGTGCGCACGACGTCGTTGAGCCGCTCCCCCAGCAGCGTGCGCGGACGGTGCAGACCCGGGGTGTCGACGAGGATCAGCTGGCCGTCCTCGCGATGGACGATCCCCCGGATCGCGTGCCGGGTGGTCTGCGGGCGCGACGACGTGATCGCGACCTTCGACCCGACCAGCGCGTTCGTCAGCGTCGACTTGCCGACGTTGGGGCGGCCGACGAAGCAGGCGAAGCCGGACCGGAACGGGGTCTCAGGCGGCGTCGACACTCTTGCCCTCCAACCGCGCCACGATCTCCCGGCCGATGGGCAGGGCCGCGGTCGCCGCCGGCGAGGGCGCGTTGAGCACGTGCAGCACGCCCGGGCCGTCGGTGGCGTCCCCGTCCTGCACGAACAGGAAGTCGTCCACCAGCGACCCGTCGGACCGGATCGCCTGGGCCCGCACCCCGGCGCGCCGCGCCACGTCGTGGGGCGGCTGCAGGTCGTCGGCGGTCACCCCGGGCAACATCCGCGCCACGGCCGCGGCCATCGCCCGCTTCGACAACGACCGGTACATCTCCCCCAGCCCGTAGCGCCACTGCTTGCCCGCGAGCTTGACGAAGCCGGGGTCGGCCAGCGTCCCGGCGAGCTCGCGCAGCCGCAGCGTCCGCCAGTCGTAGCCCTCGCGGGCCAGGGCGAGGACGGCGTTCGGGCCGACGTGCACCGACCCGTCCACCCCGCGCGTCGCGTGCACGCCGAGGAACGGGAACGCCGGGTCGGGCACGGGGTAGACGAGCCCGCGCACCTGGTCGCCGACGGGCCCGACGAGGTCGGAGTACTCGCCGCGGAACGGCACGATCCGCACGCCCGGGTCGAAGCCCGAGGCGCGGGCGATCTCGTCGGAGCGCAGGCCCGCGCACACCACCACCTGGCCGGCCAGCAGGTCGCCGCGGTCGGTGCGCACCACGACGTCACGCCGGCGCCGCAGCACCGAGCGCACCGCGCGCCCGGTGTGCAGCACCGCCCCGCGCCCGACGGCCAGGTCGGCCAGCCGCCGGGTGATCGCGCCGTAGTCGCAGATCCCGGTCGACGGCACCCAGAGACCCGCCAGCGCGGCGACCGCCGGCTCGCGCTCGCGCACGCCGGCCTCGTCCAGCTCGGTGACCTCGACGCCGTTGGCGCGCCCGCGGCGCACGAGCTCGGCCATGCGCGGCAGCTCGTCGGCCTCGGTGGCGACGACGACCTTGCCGCACCGCTCGTAGGGCAGGTCGTGCTCGGTGCAGAACGCCGCGGTCTCGGCGCAGCCGGCGACCGCCAGGCGGGCCTTGAGCGACCCGGGGGCGTAGTAGAGCCCGGAGTGCACGACGTTGGAGTTGCGCCCGGTCTGGTGCGTGCCCGGGGTGTGCTCGCGCTCGACCAGCGCCACCGAGGTGTGCCCCGCGGCGAGCAGCTCGTGCAGCACCGCGAACCCGACGATCCCCCCGCCCACGACGACGACGTCGTGGCGTGGGCTCGGCGCCGTGCTCACGCCCCCACCCGGTACACCGACGCGGCGTCCGGGCCCGCGACCAGCACCGCGGCGTCCGCGGTGACGTCGGCGACGGCGGCCACGCCCGGGTCGTCGAAGCCCGCGTCCAGGTCCTGCACGCCGACCACCGCGGCCGCCTCCAGCCCCGGCGCGCCGGCCGCGACCGCCGCGGCCACGGCCGCCTGCAGGGCGGTCAGCGACAGCGAGGGCAGCGCGACCGTGCAGGCGGCGTAGGTGCGGCCGTCGGCGTCGCGCACCGCCTCGGCCTGCGCGGCGCCGGTGCGCGCCCTCGCCGAGCGCGCCAGCGTCACGATCTTCGCGTCCTCGGGGTCGAGCGCGTCGAGCGCCACGGGGGCGCCCAGCACGGTGCCGGTGCCGTCAGCCACGGCCGTCCTCTCCGTCGCGGGCCCCGGTGGGGGCCAGGTCGGCCCCGGCGTCCGCGGGGCGCCCGGCATCGTCGTCGGTGGCGGGACGGTCGTCGTCGGCGGGGGCGCCGTCGGCCGAGTCCTGCCCGTCGGTCCCGTCCGTCTCCGGCGCCTCCTCACCGGTGGGGCGCCACACCAGCAGGCTGCGGATCCGCATCCGGCCGCGGGCGTCCTCGCCGCCCTCGGCGAGCAGCCGCAGCCCGCCGATCTCGGCCTCGGCGCCGGGCAGCGGCACCCGCCCGAGCCGCTGGGCCAGCAGCCCGCCGACGGTGTCCACGTCCTCGACGTCGAACTCGGTGTCGGTGGCCCGCTCGAGGTCCTCCACGGGCAGGCGCGCGGCCACCCGCCAGGTGCTCTCGTCGAGCGTCTCGAGGGGACGGTGCTCGGCGGAGTCGTACTCGTCGGTGATCTCGCCGACGATCTCCTCGATGAGGTCCTCGATCGTCACGAGGCCCGCCGTGCCGCCGTACTCGTCGACGACGAGCGCCATGTGGTTGCGGTCGCGCTGCATGTCGCGCAGCAGGGCGTCGGCGCGCTTGGAGTCGGGCACGAAGACCGCCGGCCGCATGACCTCGCTGACCGCGCCCGCCCGGTCGGCGGGCGCCCCTCCCGATGGTCCAGCTCCGCTGCGCTGCGTGTCCGTCTGGTCCAGCGACCGCCGCACCAGGTCCTTGAGGTAGACCACGCCGACGGTGTCGTCGACGTTCTCGCCGATCACGGGGATGCGGGAGTAGCCGCTGCGCAGGGCCAGCGCGAGCGCCTGGCGCACGCTCTTCTCGCGCTCGATCCACACGGTCTCGGTGCGCGGCACCATCACCTCGCGCACGATGGTGTCGCCGAGGTCGAACACCGACTGGATCATGGCGCGCTCGCCGTCGTCGACCAGGCCGCCGCGCTCGGCCATGTCGACCATCTCGCGCAGCTCGACCTCGGACGAGAACGGTCCCTCGCGGAAGCCGCGGCCCGGCGTGATCGCGTTGCCGACGAGGATCAGCAGCGTCGCCAGGGGCCCGAGCAGGCGCGCGAGCATCCGCAGCGGCGGCGCCACGGTCAGCGCCACGCGGTAGGGGTGCTGGCGGCCGAGGGTGCGCGGCCCGACCCCGATGAGCACGTAGGACACGAGCACGACGATCAGCCCGGCGACCAGCAGCGCGAGACCGTCCGGCCCGATCAGCTGCAGGGCGACGAACGCGCCGAGCACCGCCGCCGCGGACTCGCACGTCAGGCGCAGCAGCAGGAGCAGGTTGAGGTGGCGGGGCCGGTCGGCGACGACGGCGGCGAGCGCCCGCGCGCCGGTGGTGCCCTCGCGCACGAGGTTGTCGACGCGGGCGCGCGACACCGTGGACACCGCGGCGTCGGCGGCGGCGAACACCCCGGCCAGCGGGACGAGCAGGATCGCCGCGACGAGCTGCCCGACCAGCGTGGACGTCACTGTCGGCCGCTGCCCGGTTCGGGGTCGCCCAGGCCGACGGTGCCGAGCAGGCGGTCGTCCTTGGCGCGCTCGCGGGCGCTGCGGGCCGCAGCGGCCTCGCGCTCGCGGGTGGCGCGCTCGGCCTCGGCGCGCTGGGTGCGCCAGTCGGCGAGCAGCTCGGCCTGGAGCCCGAACATCGCACGCTCCTCGTCGGGCTCGGCGTGGTCGTAGCCTAGCAGGTGCAGCACGCCGTGGACGGCGAGCAGGTGCAGCTCGACGTCGAGGTCGTGGCCCGCGGCGGCGGCCTGGTCGGCGGCGAACGCCGGGCACAGCACGATGTCGCCGAGCAGCGCCGGGCCCGACGACGGGGCGTCCGGGCGGCGCGCGGAGTCGTACTCGTCCATCGGGAACGACATGACGTCGGTGGGCCCGGGCTCCTCGAGCCAGCGCTCGTGCAGCTCGGCCATGGGCTCGAGCTCCACCAGCATGATCGAGAGCTCGGCGAGCGGGCTGACGCCCATGCGGTCGAGGGCGTAACGGGCCACCTCGACGATCGGGCCCTCGGCGACGTCCACGCCGGACTCGTTGGCGATCTCGATGCTCATGGTCGTCCCGTCCGTCCCCGGCCGGCTCATCGTCCCCGGCGCTCGCGGTTGCGCGGACCCGTCGGCGGGCCGGTGCGCGGCGCGCTCGACACCGCCTGCGGGCGGTGCTGCGTCCGGGCCTGCGCCGCGTCGTAGCGTCCGTACGCGTCGATGATGTCGGCCACCAGGCGGTGCCGGACGACGTCCTGGCTGGTCAGCTCCGCGAACTCGACGTCGTCGACGTCGTCGAGGATGTCGCGCACCACCCGCAGCCCCGAGGTCGAGCCGCCGGGCAGGTCGACCTGCGTGACGTCGCCCGTGACGACCATCTTGGAGTTGTAGCCCAGCCGCGTCAGGAACATCTTCATCTGCTCGGGCGTGGTGTTCTGGGCCTCGTCGAGGATGATGAAGGCGTCGTTGAGGCTGCGGCCGCGCATGTAGGCCAGCGGCGCGATCTCGATCGTCCCCGCGGCCATCAGCTTGGGCACCGACTCGGCGTCGAGCATGTCGTGCAGCGCGTCGTAGAGCGGCCGCAGATACGGGTCGATCTTCTCCGAGAGCGTGCCGGGCAGGAAGCCCAGCCGCTCGCCCGCCTCGACGGCGGGCCGGGTCAGGATGATCCGGTTGACCTGCTTGGCCTGCAGCGCCTGCACGGCCTTGGCCATGGCCAGGTAGGTCTTGCCGGTGCCCGCCGGCCCGATGCCGAAGACGATCGTGTTGACGTCGATGGCGTCGACGTAGCGCTTCTGGTTCAGCGTCTTGGGCCGCACGGTGCGCCCGCGGCGGGAGACGATGTCGAGGCTGAGCACCTCGGCGGGCGACACCGCCCCGTCCGGTCCCTCGTCCGCGTCCTCGCGCAGCATGCGCACCGAGCGGCGCACCGCGTCGGGATCGACCTGCTGACCGCGGCTCGCGAGCACGACGAGCTCGGCGAACACGCGCTCGGCGAGCGCGACGTCGGCGGGCTCGCCCGTCAGGGTCACTTCGTTGCCGCGGACGTGGACGTCGGCGTCGAGCAGGCCCTCGGCCTCGCGCAGGTTCTCGTCGCGCTTGCCCAGGAGCGCCAGCAGCGCCGCCTCGGGCACCACGATCCGGGAGGTTCCGTCACCGGTCACGTGTCGAACAGTCCCGCTTCCTCGCCGTTGCTCGGGCGCCTTCATCGTAGCCCCACCCCGGGGGGCACCGCGGTGCCGCTCACAGCAGACCCACGACCTCCTCGCGCACCGCCGTCCAGGCGGGGTGGCCGGGGTCGATCACCCCGAAGTGGTCGACGCCGGGCAGCTCGCGCAGGCGCGCCTCGGCCCGCGCGGCCGTCGCCGCCGCGACGTACCGCTCCGACTGGTCCAGGGGGACGACCGTGTCGGCGTCCCCGTGGACGCACACGACCGGCCCGGTGGCGGGCACGAGCGCGGCGGGCGAGGCCAGCGCGTAGCGGCCGGCCGTGGTGACCGGCGTGCCGCCGAGCAGGTCGGCCACCGCGCCGGCGCCCAGGCCCTGGTCGACCGCGGCGACGAGGTCGAGCACCCCGTCCTGGGCCACGGTGCCGACCGGGCGCACCCGCGGCT
>CADCTH010000346.1 GCA_902805495.1 uncultured Actinomycetospora sp. | reverse complement strand
GGCGCGTCGGGTCGGCGGGCGGCATCCCCGGCCGCACCTGCTGCGGCGGTGGCGGCACTCCGGGGCCCGCCATCGGCGGCCCGGCCACGCGGCGGGTGGGGTGCACCTGCGTCGGCGCCCCGGGCTGTCCCTGGGCCGGGACGGCGCGACCGGCGCCCTGGCCGGCCTGGCCGGTGACCCGGCCGACGGCCGACGCCACCTTGGTGTGACCGGTGCCGGCGACGACGAGGCGCTGCTTGACCCGGTCACGGGTGGCCTCGAGCGAGCGCTGGTAGAGCGCCGAGCCGACGGTGCTCACGATCGACGCGACGGCGGCGCCGCCGATGGTGCCGAGCACACCGAGGAACGACCCCATGATCGCCGCGGTCGCGGCGGCCAGGGCGCTGGCGATGATCTGCGGGAAGGTCAGACCGATACCTGAGGACGAGGTCCCGGGCTTGTCGGAGGTCTCTTCGGACATGGCTCCCGTCTGGCGCGGATCGGGGGCGGACGGCTCCTCGCGGGGGCCGGCTGGCCGGTCGGCGGGGTGCCCGCGTCGTTCGACGCTCCCGCCGACCACTACGGACGACGCCCGCCATCGTGCCTCGTTGCCCCTGCGTGAGAGCGTTCACCCGCGGACGCAGAAGGTCTCCCCCGACCGGCCCAACAACTGGACCGAACGGCGCCGACGCCCTGCTCGAGGGCGGGTCAGGACTCCCGGACGACGGGGCGCAAGGGCCCAGGGTGCCCCGGCGGGAGGGCGGAGCGAACCAACGGCCACGAGGCTGCGACGCACGCCACCACCAGTGGCCAGGTGAGCACGACCTGGGCGATCCCGAGCGCCACGACCTGGTCGGCGAGCCACAGGCCGGTGAACACCACGACGCGCACCGCGTACTGCGCCACCCACACCCAGCTCGCCCGGCAGTACCCGCGCACGAGGTCGGGGTCGCCCCGCCAGCGCGTGGGGTGGCCGCTCAGCGCGCCCACGACGAGGCCCAGCAGCGGCCAGCTGACCGCGATCGAGACGAGCCAGGCCGCGAGGCTGCCGGCGTTGGCGACGATCCGCGGCAGGAAGAAGTCCTCGGCGCGCCCCGTGTAGAGCGCGAGCAGCGCGGCGCCGACCGCGAGCAGCAGGCCGACGGCGACGGCCCGCGGCCGCTCGCCGCGGCGGTGGCGCCACAGCGCGACGCCGGCGGCGACCACGAGCGCGGCGACGACCTCGACGAGCACCGGCTGCGCCGCGCCCAGGCCGTCCGCGGCCAGCCACACGGCGACGAACGCCACCGAGGGCAGCGACGCGTCGAGGGCCTGACCGCGGCCACCGAGGAGCTCGGCGAAGGGGTTCGGTCGGCGGTCCTCGGCCACGTCAGCCGGTGGTCTCCGCGGCCCGCCCCCGGCGGCCGAGCTCGGCGGTGAAGGCGGGCGACGGCGTGCTCGGGCTGGAGATCTCGACGAGCATGCCGTTCGGGTCGGTGACCAGCATCTGGCGCCGCCCGTGGAACAGGTCGCGGGGCGGCGCCACCAGCGGCACCCGCAGGCGGCGCGCGTCGGCGTGCACGGCGTCGACGTCGTCGACGAGGAACGTGAGGATCACGCCCGCCGGGTCGGCCCGGTACGGCGGCGGCACCAGCTCGTGACCGACGGCCCACACGGCCAGCTCGTGCTCGCCGTCGCCGTCGCCGCGGCGCAGGGCCACGTACCAGTCGCTGTCGAAGGCGACCTCGAAACCGAGCAGGGCGACGTAGAAGTCGCGGGTCTCGGGCAGCCGGTCGGACAGGACGGTGGGGAACGAGCGGCGCATCGCCATGCGTCGGATCCTCTCTCCGGCGGGGGCCTCCATCGTCGCACCGCCGGAGCAGGGTCGATCTACGGGCTCCCGGCCGCGTCGAGGCGCGCCGTGCCCACCGTGGCCCGGATGACCGCCCAGCACGACTCGGTCAGCTGGGTGACCAGCTGGTCCAGCGACGCACCGTGCGGGGCGTCGAGCCAGTGCGCCGCGGCCGAGTCGACCATGCCGATCAGCCCGAAGGCGAGCGGGTGGGCCACCGCGGGCTCGATCTCGGCGCCCAGCGACCCGTCGACGAGCATGCCCGCGACGTGCTCGGCGACCGTGGCGCGCACGTTGGTGGTCGCCGACTCGCCGCCCGTGCCGAACGAGGTGCGCTTGAGGTAGCGGTAGACGTTGGCGTTGTGCGAGAGCCAGCGCAGGTGGGCGCGCAGGGCCCGGGCGAGCATGTCGTAGGGACGCCCCTGCGGGCGCCACACCGGCTCGAGCTCGTGGACCAGGCGCTCGACGGAGCGGGCGGCGATCGCGCTCTGGAGGTCGTCGCGGCCCTCGAAGTGCCGGTAGAGCCCCGGGCGCGACACGCCCGCGCCGGCCGCGATCTGCTCGGTGGTGACGTCCGGGCCGTGCTCGCCGATGGCGGCGACCGCCGCGTCGACGATCTCGAGACGCCGCGCCTCACGGTGCCCGGCCCAGCGCAGGGCCCGGCCGTCGGTGGGGGACGTCTCGGTCATGGTCGGTCCAGGGTGGCACCGGCGGCGCGACGGGACCAACTAGGCGATACACGGTGTACGTGTAACATGGTGTCCGCCGACGAAGGGGAGACCATGGCCCGCACGCTCGCCCCCGCCGCCCGGGAGCAGATCGCCACCCGGCTGCTCGCCTCCTCGGCGCGCCACACGCTGGACCCGAACGTCGAGATCGACTGGGACGCCCCGCTGGTCGAGGGCCGCTGGGGGATGCCGCCCGAGCGCACCTCGCTGTGGGGCACCGAGCTGTGGGAGACCCTCGACGAGGCGCAGCGGATCCGGCTCTCCGAGCACGAGGTCGCGAGCATGCTCTCGGTCGGCCTGTGGTTCGAGCTGATCCTCATGCAGATGCTGACGCGCTACGCCTACGACTTCGACCTGCGCGAGGGCCACGCCCAGTACGCGCTCACCGAGGTCGGCGACGAGACGCGGCACTCGGTGATGTTCGCCCGCGCCGTCGCGGCGCTCGGCACGCCCGACTACCGCCCGCACGGCCCGCTGCACCGCCTCGGCGGCCTCTACGGCCACATCGGTGCCGGGGCCAGCATGTTCGCCAGCGTCCTCGTCGCCGAGGAGGCCACCGACCGGCTGCAGCGCGAGGCCCTGCACGACGAGCGGGTGCAGCCGCTGCTGCGCGCGGTGAGCCGGGTGCACGTCGTCGAGGAGGCGCGCCACGTCCGCTTCGCCCGCGAGGAGCTCGCCCGCCTGGTGCCGACGCTGTCGCGCGCGGCGCTCGAGCGCGAGCGCTGGCTCACCGCGCTCGTCTCCTGCGAGGTCGTCAACGCGCTGGTCCAGGCCCGGGTCTACCGCGCGGTGGGGCTGTCCGGGCGGGTCGGGCGCACGGCGGCGCTGGCCAACCCGCACCACGCCGCGACGAAGCGGTACATGACCGAGAAGGTGCTGGGGTTCCTGCGCGAGGTCGGCATGGTCGGCGGCGCCTCCGAGGTCGTCTGGCGGCGCGCCGGGTTGGTCTAACGGCGCACGCCCACCTGCTCGGCGCCGCGCCCCACCAGCACCAGCAGGCAGCCGGCGAGCAGCCCGGCCATCACCGCGCGGCCGCCCTCGTCGGGCGCGGCGGCGGCCACCAGCGCCGAGAACACCGTGACCGCCCAGGCGAAGGCGGCGAGCCAGCTCGAGATCGGTCGCAGGCCGGCGACGGTCGTGGTGTCGCGGCGCGCCCGCACCGCCCGCCACGCGGCGAGCACGAAGGCCAGCACCACCGCGGTGACCACCGCCGCGGTGCGCCCGGGCCCCGGGGCGACCAGCCCGACCACCAGCAGCGTCGCCACCGCGACGGCGACCGCGGCGCCGGTGACCAGCCACCCCGCGCGGCGCACGCGCGCAGCGCCGTCGTCGCCGGCGGCGGTCCCGGGGGGCATGCGCGGGAGCGTATCGCCGACGCGCGCAGGTCGAGCCGTCCGCCGAACCCCATGGTCCGGGTCCGGGAAGGAGCCCCCGTCGGCTCCGCACCCCGGGTCTAGCATGCCGATCGACGCGTGAGAGGCAGGCAGCTGCGATGGACCCGCCCGCCCCCGCGATCCACGTCGCGAGGGCGTCGACGGGCGAGGGCGCGCCGGGCGGCTCACCGACCTCGTCCCACCGTCGTCCGGACGCGAGCATCCCCGCGCCGTGGCCGTGACGTCGTGATCTCCGAGGATCGGGCGGCGGGCGCCGAGGTCCGGGCCCGGGAGACGACGGACGGGGCCCGGCGCGTCCGGGAGCGCGCCCGGCCCGCCCGCGTCGACCCCGACGGGTTCCCGGACGGCGCGCTGACGCGGCTGTGCCGCCACGCGCTGACCGTCGGCGACGCCGTCTGCTGGGCGCGGATCACGGTGCCCACCCGGGGCGGGGCCGCGCTCACCGCGTCGGCCGGGACGCTCGCGGAGGCCGCGGCCGCGGCGGTGACGCAGGGACCGGCCTCGCTCGCCGCCCGCTCGGGGGCGCAGATCGCGGTCGACCGCGTCGCCGACGATCCGCGCTGTCCGGGGCTGCGCGCGGGCGATCCGGCGCCGGCGTCGCTGCTCGTGGTCCCGCTGGGCGCGGGGACGCGCGGGACGCTGGCGCTCGCCGGCGCGACCACCGCCGCCTTCGCCGCCACGGTCGGCGCCGCCGCCGCGGAGGTCGCCCGCCACGCGGGCCGGCTCCTCGCCCTCTCCGCGGCGGGCCACCCGCTGCCACCGGACCCCGGCGAACGGGCACGGAACGTCGTCGCGACAGCGCGTGCCCTGCTCGCGCGGCACGACCGGGTCGACCCGGACGTCGCCTTCGACGCACTGCTCGCGCGGGCGGCGCGGTCCGGAACCACGCTGCTGGCCTGCGCGGGACAGGTCGTCGACGAGCTCTGCCCGGGCACCGGCGACGACGCGGTGCCGGTCCCGCCGCCCGAGCCGGCGACGCTGCGCCGCGCCCTGGCCTACCTCGAGGAGCACGCGGGCGAGGAGGTCGCCGTGGCCGACGTCGCGGCGGCCGCCGGGCTCGGGGTCCGGGGACTGCAGACCTCGTTCCGGCGCTGGCGGGACACGACCCCGCTCGCCCACCTGCGCCGGATCCGCCTCGCGCGGGCGCACGACGAGCTGCTCGCGGCCGACCCGCGCCGCGGCGCGACCGTCGCCGACGTCGCCGCCCGCTGGCGCTTCACGCACGCCGGGCGCTTCTCGGTGGTCTACCGCCGCCGGTACGGGTGCTCGCCCAGCGAGACCCTGCGCGCCTGACCGTCGGCCCCCGGAGCACCGGTCACAGCTCGCGGTCGGCGTGCAGCGACCGGTGGTCGTCGGCAAGTCCTCCCGCGCACGGACCTGTCCCCCGCCCCCGGTCGCGGGCTAGCGTCCGAGGAGTGGCCCACCCGCGGGAGCTCGAGGCCGCACGCCGGCGGTTCTTGACCCGGGAGACGCTCGTCCCGGGCGTCGTGCGCCCCGCGGTCCTCGCGTCGTGGGAGCGGGCGCGCGCCGCGCGCGTCGACGCCGGCCGGTTCGCCGCGGCGTTCACCGGGCTGGACCGCGGCCCGGCCGTCGCGGCCGCCGAGTCGGTGGTCGACGGCGTGCATTCCCGCCACCCCGAGCTCGACGCCAGCGTGCTCGTCGTCGACCGCGACGGCGTGGTGCAGGTGCGCCGCGACGGGGACGAGGCGCTGGGCGAGCTGCTCGACGCGGTGCGCCTCGCGGCCGAGCACCGCCACGCCGAGGACGCCGTCGGCACCACCGCGGCCACGCTCGCCCTGCACGAGGGGTGCGCGCTGACCGTCGAGGGGCCCGAGCACCTGCACCCCGCACTCGGCGTGTTCGCCGCCGCCGCGGCCCCGGTCGACGGTCTCGCCCTCGTCGTGGTGCGCCACGCTGCCGACGGCGCCGCCCGCGACCTCCCGTTCGTCCGGGCCCTGGCCGACGAGGTCACCGAGCAGGACCGGGTGCTGCGCCGCGGCCGGGTGCTCACGGTGCACGACGCCCTCGCCGCGGCCGCCGCCGGCGGGGCGGCGTGGACGATCGCCACCGACGGCGAGCAGGTGGTGCTCGGCCCCGGGGTCCGGCGCCTGCCGCCCGCTGACCAGCAG
>CADCTH010000345.1 GCA_902805495.1 uncultured Actinomycetospora sp. | reverse complement strand
TTGTCCTCTGGTCCCCCGTCTCCCCTCCCTGCCCTCACCCCTCCTCCATCCTGCGCCGACGTGCCTTCTCCAGCAGTTCCGGCGCGCCCGGTGTCGGCTCCGCGGCGCCGGGGTCGAAGTCGCAGATCTCCAGGGCGGCGTTGTTGAAGTGCCGCGTCGTGTCCGCATCGTCCGGCGTCTCGACGAACGTGACCACCGCGTCGAAGCCGGGCAGGTGCATCGTCTGCCCGTCCCGCACGACCGCCCCCTGCGCCAGGTAGGACGCGACACCATTGAGGATGTCGCCGCTGTCGCGGACGGCCGGGTTGGACGTGCTGTACGGCCCGGGCAGGTGGCGGATCTGGAGCTCGGGGCGGCCGAACTTCCGCATCCCGCGCGTGTGGGTCCAGAGGCCGGGGTGGTGCCGCTCGTCGTCGGTGACGACCACGCCGACGTGGTCGGCGATGCGCAGCTCGCTGGGCGAATCGACGAACTGCCGCCGCCAGTCGGACGGGCGCCACCACGTCAACGCGTGCACGTCGAAGACCGCCACCGCGCCGGCGTCCGCGATGGCGGAGACCACGCCGACGGTGTTGCGCAGGTAGTTGAGGTCCCCCGGGTCTTCGAACGCGCCGCGCACGAGCGTGAGCTGCCCGGCCGAACGCACCTCGTCAGGGTCGAGGAACAGCGTGTCCAGCTCCGCCCCCAGCGGCGGCGCGAACCACCCCTCGAACCAGGCAGGGTCGTCCGCCCGCTTGTGAGCGCTTACCCGTAGGGCCGGCTCCAGGTGGCTGACGCGGTGACGCCTGCGGCTCACCTGCAAGCCCCCCGCCGGCGGCGGCCCGACGATCACGTACATCAGCTCTGCCACCGTACCCGAGGGCTCGAAGTGCGGGCGCGGCCAGTCGGGAACGGGGTCGCGATCGGGATCGTCCGGCATGAAACACCTGTCAAGACATGACGAATGACCAAACCCGAATGACGAATCAATGACGAAGCCCGAAGGACGAATGAGGGCCCGCGCCGTGCGCGGACGCTGGTCATTCGGGCTTCGGCGATTCGTCATTCCGGTTTCGCCATTCGGACTTGCGCGCGGGTCCTCGAACGACCGCGCAGGCCGTTCTCACAACCGGTGTCCGAGCTTCGCCTTCTTCGTCTCCAGGTACTTCCGGTTGTGCTCCCCCGCGGCGATGCGGAGCGGGACGGCTTCGACGATGGTCAGCCCGTACCCCTCGATGCCGTAAATCTTCTTCGGGTTGTTCGTCATGATCCGCAGCTCGCGCAGGCCGAGGTCGCGGAGGATCTGGCTGCCGATGCCGTAGTCGCGCTTGTCGGCGGGAAACCCGAGCTGCACGTTGGCCTCGACCGTGTCGAGCCCCTTGTCCTGCAGCGCGTAGGCGTGGAGCTTGTTGGCCAGGCCGATGCCGCGGCCCTCCTGGCGGAGGTACAGCAGCACGCCGGCCCCGGCCTCGTCGATCATCCGCATGGCCGCGTCGAGCTGGTCGCCGCAGTCGCAACGGCCGGAGCCGAACACGTCGCCGGTCAGGCACTCGCTGTGGACGCGGATCAGCGTGGGCTCGGGGTGCGGCACGACCGCCCCGTCCGGGCCGATCTCACCGATGCCGCCCTTCACCAGCGCCAGGTGCGGCTGGGGGTCGACGGCGCTCTGGTACGCGAAGAGCCGGAACTCGCCCCACCGCGTCGGGATCGTCGTGCTCTCGATCCGCTTGACGAACTGCTCTCGCTTCAGCCGGTAGCTGATCAGGTCCGCGATCGTGCACATCTTGAACCCGAACCGCGTGCAGAACTCCTCGAGCTGCGGGCGGCGGGCCATCGTGCCGTCGTCGTTGAGGATCTCGCAGATGACGGCGGCCTCCTTGAGGCCCGCCATCTTGGCGAGGTCGACGCCGCCCTCCGTGTGCCCCGCCCGCACGAGCACCCCGCCGTCGCGGGCGCGGAGGGGGTTGGTGTGGCCCGGGCGGAGCAGGTCGCTCGGCTGGGCGTCGTCGGCGATGGCCACCTCGATCGTCTTGGCGCGGTCGAACGCGCTGATGCCGGTCGAGACGCCGAACTTCGGGTGGGCGTCGACGGTGACGGTGAACGCCGTGCCCAGCGTGGCCGTGTTGTACTCGGCCTGGCCGTGCAGGCGCAGGCGGTCGCACCGCTCGCCGGTCAGCGCGAGGCAGATCATGCCGCGGACGTGCTTCATCATGAAGTTGACCGCCTCGGGCGTGACCTTCTCGGCCGCGTAGACGATGTCGCCCTCGTTCTCGCGGTCCTCGTCGTCGACGAGCACGATCGGCTTGCCCGCCTTGAGGTCGTCCAGCACGTCGGGGATGGGGGAGAATGCCATGGGTGAACGATTCTACGGCAGCCTGCGCGCCGAATCCGCGAGCCGGTCGCGACGCGCCTCCGGCACGCCTTCACGCCGGAGGCGGAGATTGCGACGCCCCGGATGCTTCCCCGGCGCGAACCGACACCTACGCATCACCGATTGTCGGGCGTGGCTGGTGAAGGATGCGCCACCCCGCGAAGGCGTAGTCGATGCAAGCGGCGAGCGACACCGCCGCGGCGGCAAACCCCAACCACCACAACGCGGCACGGGCCGGGCCGGGGGCGAGGTGATCGAGGTCGGGCCCGATGAGTGTCAACAGCACGAGCGCGAGTTGGAGGGCGGTGCCGATCTTGCCGAGGAGCCGGGCCTGCACCC
>CADCTH010000344.1 GCA_902805495.1 uncultured Actinomycetospora sp. | reverse complement strand
GTGCTGTGCGAGACCGACGGCGAGCACGATGCGCCACTCGCCCGCGACATCGCGCGCCTCGGCCACGGCCGCTACGCCCCGATCGCCACGCACCGCGACGTCGCTCCGACCCTCAACCGGCTACTTGCCGACTGAGCGGATCCCCGCAGCCGTCCGGTCAACGGGCAGCCCACGACTGAGTGCGATCCTCTGGCTGGCTCGGACGAGGCGCGCTACGTCACGGGCACGACCCAGGTCGTCGACGCCGGCGGCACCCAGCCGTACCGCTTCCCCAACGTCGTCTGACCGATTCCCGCAACGATCTGCGAGCCCACTCTCGCTCTCCGGCTCGCTGGCGTGGGGATGCGAGTCGAGGGTTCTTCTGACGCGTCACGAGGTCGCCGCCCTGATCCCGTCCATTGTTGGTAGATGTCAGCGCGCTACAGCACGACCGAGCCGCGGTTGGGCGAACCTCCAAACCCTGGCCCGTCGCCGCTCGCGATGGCTCGGGGGGCTGCCTAACGTCCGGGCGGTCCTGTCTTCGGGACGCGGGCCACGAGAGGAGAGGGATGGGTTGGGACTTCTCGACCGAGCCGGAGTTCGCGGCCGAGCTCGACTGGGCACGGGCCTTCGTTGAGGAAGAGATCTACCCACTCGAGGTGCTCGACCTCGACCACACGGCGTTCCGTCGGCTCGCCACGCCTCTGCAGGAGAGGGTGAAGGAGCGCGGGCTGTGGGCGGCGCACCTCGACCCAGAGCTTGGCGGGCAGGGCTTCGGCCAGCTGCGGCTCGGCCTGTTGCACGAGGTCCTCGGCCGCAGCGAGCTCGCGCCGTTCGTGTTCGGCTGCCAGGCCCCCGACTCGGGCAACGCCGAGCTCATCGCCCTCGCCGGCACGGAGGAGCAGAAGCGCCGCTGGCTCGACCCGCTGCTCGCCGGGCGCATCCTCTCGGCCTTCGCCATGACCGAGCAGGGCACCGGCTCGGACCCGCGCCAGTTCACGACCCGCGCCGAGCGCGACGGCGACGAGTGGGTCATCACCGGTCGCAAGTGGATGGTCGGCAACGCATCCCGCGGCGATCTGCACATCGTCCTGGCCGTCACCGAGCCGGACGCCGACCCGCACCACCGCATGTCGATGCTGCTCGTCCCGGCCGACGCGCCGGGCATCCGCGTCCGTGACCTGGGCCTGCTGAACGACCCCGGCGGGGAGAACCCCGTGTGGGCGCACGGCGAGGTCGTCTACGACGGCGTCCGCATCCCCGCGGGAAACCTGCTCGGCGGGCGCGGCGAGGCGTTCGCCCTTGCCCAGCGCCGCCTCGGTCCCGGGCGGATCCACCACTGCATGCGCTGGATCGGTGTGTGCCGACGCGCCTTCGACATGCTCGCCGAGCGGGCGGTGTCGGTCTCGGTGCACGGCGGGCCGCTCGCCGACAAGCAGACGGTCCAGAACTGGGTGGCCGACAGCGCCGCGTCCATCGAGGCGGCCCGCCTGCTCACGCTGCACACCGCGTGGCGCATCGACCAGGTCGGCGCGCCCGCTGCTCGCACCGAGATCGCGATGATCAAGTACTACGGGGCGCAGGTGCTGCACGACGTCCTCGACCGGGCCGTGCAGATTCACGGATCGCTCGGGTTCACCACGGACATGCCCCTCGAGCAGATGTACCGCTGGGCCCGAGCCGCGCGCATCTACGACGGTCCGGACGAGGTCCACCGCGTCAGCGTCGCCCGCCGACTGCTGCGTGACTACACGCCCACCACGACCCCGACCGAGCACGTCCCCACCCGGCGGGCGGCCGCCCTCGCCCGCTTCTCCGAGGTGCTCGAGCACCCGTTGGAGACGGTCTCGTGACCACGACCGTCGCGGTGCCCGAGGGCCTGGCGTCCTGGCTCGACGACCACCTCGACGGCACCGGTCCCTGGCGCCTCGAGCGTTTGCCCGGCGGGAACTCCAACGAGACGTGCCTGCTGAGTGACGGTGCGGGCACTACGTGGGTGCTGCGCCGGCCGCCGCAGCACGCGCTCTCGGCGTCGGCGCACGACGTGGGCCGTGAGCACCGGGTGCTGACCGCAGTCGCCGAGGCCGGCGCCCCGGCGCCCCGCCCGGCGGCCTGCTGCGAGGACGCCGACGTCCCCGGCGGGCCGTTCCTCGTGATGGAGCACCTGCCCGACGCGGTCTCGATCACCGACACGCTCCCGGAGCCCTGGCCCGTCGACGCCGTCGGCACCCTCGCCGACGAGGTCGTCGACGCGCTCGCGGCGGTGCACCGGGTCGCGTGGCAGGAGGTCGGGCTCGACGGGTTCGGCCGCCCCGACGGGTTCCTCGCGCGCCAGGTGCGCCGCTGGTACGGCCAGTGGGAACGGATCGCCTGCCGCCCGCTGCCGCGGATGGACGACCTCGCGACCTGGCTCGAACAGCGGCGTCCCCCGACGTTCCGCCCCGGGCTGGTGCACGGCGACTTCCACGTCGACAACTGCCTGTTCGCCCGCGCCGAGCCCCGCCTCCTCGCAGTCATCGACTGGGAGATGGCCACGATCGGCGACCCGCTGCTCGACCTCGGCCTGCTCCTGGCGTTCTGGGGTCCGCGACCCGTCGACCCGCCGGCGATGCCGGCGCTGCAGGCCGTGTCCCGGCGGCCGGGAGCGCCGCCGGTCGAGCACCTGGTGGCGCGCTACGAGCAGCAGGTCGGGCACCCGGTCGGCGACGTCGCCTACTACCGCGTGCTGGCCCTGTTCAAGCTCGCCTCGATCATCGAGGCGGCCTACGCCCAGTACCGCGCGGGCGACCTCGACACCCCCTACGCCGCGGCGCTGGAGCGCGACGTCCCCGCCCTGCTCGAGGAGGCGTGGGCGAGGACGGGCTGAGGCGCGGTTGGGGAGGTCCACAACGACCCGGCGCAACGGTGCTCCCGCCCGCCGCGGGGGCCTGGCCAACATCGCGGCATGGACAACGAGGTCGCGTTCGGGCTCTGGTACGACTTCCGCAATCCGGTGCCGGACCGGCCGTTCAGCGCGTTCTACCGCCAGGTGCTCGACCAGATCGCCTGGGCCGAGGAGATCGGGCTGGACTCGGTGTGGCTCACCGAGCACCACTTCTGCGACGACGGCTACACGCCCTCGCCGTTCACACTCGCCGCGGCGATCGGTGAGCGGACCCATCGGGTGCGGGTCGGCACGAACCTCATCGTGTCGCCCCTGCACGACCCGATCCGCCTCGCCGAGGACGCCGCGACCGTCTCGCTGCTCACCGGCGGCCGCTTCGACCTCGGCGTCGGCCAGGGCTACTGGGAGCGCGAGTTCGCGGCGTTCGGCAAGAACATCAAGAACCGTCCGAGCCTGCTCACCGAAGGCGTCGAGCTGATCCGCCGCGCCTGGTCGGGCTCGACCGCGCCCTACGAGGGCACGCGCTACCGCTTCCCGGGCCTGCCCGTGACGCCGGTGCCCGAGCAGACGCCGCAGCTGCTGGTCGGAGCCATGGCCGAGCCCGCGATCGAGCGGGTTGCCCGCATCGGCGACGGCTTCCTCTCCACCCAGAACCACCACCACCCGATCTACCTCGACGCGCTGGAGCGCCAGGGCACGCCCCGCGAGCAGGGCCGCATCTACGCCGGCCAGTGGGCGCTGATCGCCGAGGACCCCGAGCGTGAGTGGGCCGAGATCGGGCCGCTGGTGCTCGCCCAGCTCAACACCTACATCGGCTGGGGCGCCTTCGGGCCGCCGGACGTGGTGCCGCGCTTCTCCGACCCCGACCAGATCGTCGCCGCCGGCGCCTTCGCGTTGTGGGACCCGGCGACCGCGGTCGAGGAGCTCACCACGATGCTCACCGACCGGCCCCAGATCCGCGACGTGCACTTCTGGGCGCAGCTGCCCGGCGAGTCCGTCGACCACGGGTCGCGCCGCGTGGAGCTCCTGGCGACCCAGGTCGCGCCGGCCGTCCGGGAACGACTCGCCGCCCCGACCCGCGGGGCCATGGCGTGAGTGGCGAGGCCCTGCTCATCACCACGTTCCTCGACCACGCCCGCGACCACGCCCCCGACCGGGAGATCATCGACTACGTCGACGGCGTCTGCGTGCGCCGCAGCACCTACCGCGAGCAGGACGCCCGCGTGCGGCGCCTCGCGGGCGCGCTCGTCACGCTCGGCGTGCGGCCCGGCGACCGGGTGGCGACGCTCGCGGGCAACCACCACCGCCACCTCGAGCTCTACCTCGCCGTGCCGCTGGCCGGCGCCGTGCTGCACACGGTCAACCTGCGCCTCGAGCCCGAGGAGATCGCCTACGTCGTCGACCACGCCGAGGACACCGTGCTCCTCCTCGACGCGGCCCTGCGCCCCGCCGCCGCCCCGGCCCGGGCCGCGCGGCCGGGCATGCGCGTCGTCGTCCTCGACGGCGAGCCGGAGTCCGGCGAGCTCGCCTTCGAGGACCTCGTCGTCGGCGGCGACCCGTTCGAGGGCCCGCCACCGCGCGACGAGGACGACCTCGCCGCGCTCTGCTACACGAGCGGCACCACCGGCGCGCCGAAGGGCGTGGCCTACACCCACAAGGCGCTCTACCTGCACACCATGGCCGCGGGTCTCGCCGACGGCCACGCGATCGGCCGCCGCGACCGCGTCGTCCACCTCGTCGCGATGTTCCACGCCAACGCCTGGGGCGTGCCGCTGGCGGCGTTCATGGTGGGCGCCGACCAGATCCTGCCGGGGCCGCAGCCGCGGGTGGCCGACGTCGCCGCCATCGTCGAGCGGGAGCGCGCCACCTACCTGGGCATGGTCCCGACGCTCGCCGTCGACCTCGTCGCCCACGCCCGTCGGAACGGCACCGACCTGACCAGCCTGCGCGCCCTCGTCCTCGGCGGGTCGACGCCGAGCCGGGAGCTGGTCCGGGCGATCGAGGAGGACCTCGCGGTGCCCGCGTTCCAGGGCTGGGGTATGACCGAGACCTCGCCGATGGCGACGTTCTCCCGCCCCGAGCCCGAGGCGACCCCGGACGAGCGGTACGCCCAGATCCAGAGGCAGGGCCGTCTGCTCCCCGGACTTCGCTGGCGCCTGGTCGACGAGGACGGCGCCGACGTCCCGCACGACGGGATCTCCCGCGGGGAGCTGCTGCTGCGCGGGCCGTGGGTCGCGAGCGCCTACTTCCGCGGCGACCGGCCGGAGGCGTTCGTCGACGGCTGGCTGCGCACCGGGGACGTCGCGACGATCGACCCCGAGGGCCGGCTGCGGGTCGTCGACCGGGTCAAGGACCTCATCAAGAGCGGCGGCGAGTGGATCAGCTCGCTCGCTCTCGAACAGGCGCTGCTGGAGTCGCCGGGCGTGGCCGACGTGGCCGTGGTCGCGGTACCGCACGAGCGCTGGCAGGAACGCCCGGTCGCCGTCGTGGTGCCGGACGCGGACGGCGTCGACACCACAAAGGTGCTCGCCGCGCTCGACGGGCGGGTGCCGCGCTGGTGGTGCCCCGACCGCGTCGAGATCGTCGACGCCCTCCCGCGCACGAGCGTCGGCAAGGTCGACAAGCGCCGGCTGCGGGGGGCGCTGCGCGAAGCGCACCTTGGAGGAAGCCACAAGCTCGGGGGCGACGACGACTCCCGGGAGCACGCCGACCACTCCTAACGTGCCGGCCACCGGACGAGCGGCGCGAACCAGCGGGAGGACGACGTGGGGCACCTCGAGGTCGAGGACGGGCGGCAGATCTACTTCGAGCACCACCCCGGAGAGCGCCAGCCGGTGGTCCTGGTGCACGGCTGGGGCGTCACGACGCACTCCTGGGACACCGTGGCGCCCGCCCTGCGCGCGGCCGGGCACGAGGTCGTCCTGCTCGACCAGCGCTGCTGCGGCCGCTCGGACAAGGACTTCGCCGACGTCTCGATCAGCGCGATGGGTGCGGACGTCGCGCGGCTCTGCGAGCACCTCGGGCTCGAGCGTCCGGTGGTCAACGGGTGGTCGCTGGGAGGGGCGGTGGCCGTCGACGCGGTCGCCCGGCTCGGTGCCGCCGCCGGCGGGCTCGTGCTCACCGGCGGCGCGACCCCGCGCTACACCTCGACGTCCGACTGGCCGCACGGCGGCACCGTCGACGACGTCGAGGGCGTGCTCGCCGGCGCTGCCGCCGACCGCGCCACGACGTTCAAGGGCGTCGCGCAAGCCGTCTGCGCGGTCCCCGTGAGCAGCGACGTCGTCGACTGGATGTGGGGCATGTTCCTCGAGATGGGACCGCGCGGGGACGACTCGCTGCGCGACCTGGCCGCGCTCGACCAGCGCAAGACGATCGGCACGCTGGAGGTGCCGGTGCTGCTGCTGCACGGCCGGAACGACGGCTTCGTCGCGTTCTCCGGCGCCGAAGCCGCGGTCGAGCTCTACCCCGACGCCCGCCTCGTCCCGTTCGACGCCAGCGGCCACGCGCCGCACCTGGAGGAGCGCGACGCCTACCTGGCCGAGCTCCGCGCGTTCCTGGACCAGACGGGCCGGTGACCGTGCGCCCGGGCTGGCTGGTCACGGGGGGCACCCGAGGTATCGGGCGGGCGGTCGTCGACCACGTCGCCAAGGCCGGCGGCGCCGTCGCGGTCCTCGCCCGTGCGCCCGCCACCGAGCCCTACACCTCCGGGGACGTCCTGGAGCTCCCCACCGACGTCACCGACGGGGCCGCGGTGGACGACGCGCTCGCGCGGGCCCGCGAGCACCTCGGCGGGATCGACGTGGTGGTCAACTGCGCCGGGGTGCACCGGGGCGGGCGCATCGCGGACCTCGACCGCGACCGGCGCGACGAGGTGCTGGCGACGAACCTCACCGGCGCCTACGAGGTCTGCCACGCCGCCGTGCCCCACCTCGCCGATGGCGCCGCGATCGTCAACGTGGGCGCGGTCGTCGGCTTCCGGGGCTTCCCGGGCGACAGCGCCTACGCCTCGGCGAAGGCGGGGCTGGCGGGCCTCACCCGGTCGTTGGCCGTCGAGCTCGCGCCGACGGGGGTGCGGGTGAACCTCGTCGTGCCGGGGTTCGTCGACACCGCGATGACCGCGGGGGTGTCGCCGGCGGCCCGACAGCGCATCGTGGCCGCGATCCCGGCGGGACGGACCGGCAGCGCCGAGGAGATCGCCGACGTCGTCGTGGCCGTGGCCGGCGCGAGCTACATGACCGGCGCCGTCGTGCCCGTCGACGGTGGCCTCATGGCCACCTTCGGTGGGACGGGATGAGGGCTTGTGCAGACCTCCAACGGTCACCGGACCGCGACGTTCCGTCACCCCCACCGCGTTCCTAGCGTCGGTCCCAGCCGAGGAGGAGGCCGCCCATGACCACCGAGACGACCACCGAGACCGCGACCCCCAGCAGGCACACCGAGGAAGACGCCAACAAGGCCGTCGTCACGGAGTTCATGGAGGTGTTCTCCCGCGGCGACGTGGACGCGATCCTGGCGTTCCTCACCGACGACGCGACGTGGTGGGTCGCGGGCACGATCGAGGGCATCTCGGGCGCGAAGGACAAGGCCGCCTTCGGCGAGATGCTCGCCGGCTTGTCGACGCTCTCCACCACCGCGCGATCGCGCTGACGCCGAAGGCCCTGATCGCCGAGGGCGACCGCGTGGCTGCGGAGACCGAGTCGTACGCCGAACTGGCCAACGGCCGCGTCTACAACAACCACTACCACTTCGTCTTCGAGCTCTCCGACGGGCGCATCCGCCGCGTCAGGGAGTACCTCGACACCGAGCACACCCGCGCCGTGTTCCTCGGCGCCTGAGCCCCCACACTGACCAGGAGGTCATCCATGGACGTCGGCGTCCTGCTCGTCTTCCAGAACTGGTTCTCCGACAAGACCGACGAAGAGGTGTTCCGCGAGGACGCGGAGCTCGGGGTCCTCGCCGAGCAGTACGGCTTCGACTCCGTGTGGTCGGCCGAGCACCACTTCGACGACTACTCGATGTGCCCGGACAACCTGCAGCTGATGAGCTACCTGGCCGGGCGCACCGAGCGCATCAAGCTGGGCACCGGCGCGGTCATCCTGCCGTGGAACGACCCGCTGCGCGTCGTCGAGAAGGTCATCATGCTCGACCACCTCTCGGGCGGGCGGACGCTGTTCGGCATGGGCCGCGGCCTGGCCAAGATGGAGTACGAGGCCTTCCGCACCGACATGGGCGAGGCCCGCGGCCGCTTCGACGAGGCTGCACCGATGATCATCAAAGGCCTCGCGGAGGGCATCGTCGAGCACGACGCCACCCACTACCACCAGCCGCGGGCCGCCGTGCGGCCCGGACCGAGCCGCTCGCTCGAGGGACGGCTGTTCGGCGTCGCGATGTCGCCGGACTCCATTCCGGCGATCGCGACACTGCCCGTCCAGATGATGACGTTCATGCAGTACGACATCGGGACGCACGCCCAGGCGATCGACCGTTGGCGCGGGCTGCACCGCGAGCACCACGGCACCGAGCCCGGCCCGCCGTTGCTGCAGGACTTCACCTACTGCCACGAGGACCCGGACGAGGCGAAGGCGACCGCGCACGAGTACATCTCGCGGTACTTCCTGTCGGTGATCAAGCACTACGACTTCGCCGGCTCGCACTGGCGCGAGACCCCGGGCTACGAGGCCTACCAGGTCGGCGCGGACATGATTCGTGAGGCCGGCATGGAGACCGCGGCGTCGGGCTACGTCGAGGCCAACGTCTACGGCACGCCCGAGCAGATCATCGGCAAGTACGAGGAGCGCCGCGACGCCGTCGGCGACTTCATGGCCAACCTGGCCTTCTCCTACGCCGGCATGCCCTACGAGAAGGTGCACGCGAGCATGAAGCTCTTCGGCGAAAAGGTCGTGCCCGAGCTGCACAAGATGCGCACGAAGACTCCGGCCGCGGTCTGAGGCCGGTCACGAGAGCACGGTGACCCCTCCCCCTCGACGCCGTCCGCAGGGCAGACTCGGCCTGCGGACGCGTCGACGGGGAGGCGGTACCGGCATGGTGACCTCGCCCGCCGTCGCGCACCCGGCCGTCCCTGCCGGGTCGCCGCGCGAGCGGGAGGTCATCGCGGCCTTCTCCGAGATCACCACCGAGGCGATCACCGCGAGCCGCCTCGAGGACCTGCTCGCCCTCATCGGGCAGAAGCTCTGCCACCTGCTGGGCGTGAGCCGGTGCTCGGTCTACCTGCGCCAGGATGACGGCCGCTTCCGCGGAGGCGCGGGCTGGTGCGGTGAGACGGGCAACATCAGCGCGGCGGTGCAGGCGCAGGAGGCCGGCATCCCGGGGGACGCCTTCAGCCGCGAGGTAATCCGAGGCGCCGCCCCGGTCCTCATCAGCGACGTCCGCAACGATCCGCGGCCGCACCGCCGGACGATGGAGCACTGGGGAGTACGCGCGATGCTCGGCGTGCCGCTGGTGTTCGACGGCGAGGTCATCGGCCTGATCTTCGTCGACAACGTCGCCCAGGAGCACGAGTACACCGACGACGAGGTCTCCCTCGCCGAGCTCTTCGGGCGCCTCGCCGCGCTGTTCATCCGCCAGGCTCTGCAGGCGGCGCGCCTGGGCGCCCAGGCCGAGGAACTGGACCGGCGGAAGCGCACGCTCGAGTTCCTTGCCGACGTCCACGCGAAGCTCACCGGCGCGGTCCTCGAGGGCGCCGACATCCGCGCTGTCGTGGGCCTGCTCTCCGAACTCGCGGGGTCGCCGGTCGCGCTGCTCGACGAGGACTTCGCGGTCCTGGCCTGGACCGCGCCCGCCCCGCTGCGGACGGGGCCTCCTGTGCTCGGCGACCGTGCGCGCGAACGGCCCGCGCTGCGTGCGGCCCTGGCCTCGCTCTCCGCGGCCAGGCCGAGCACGGTGCTCGAGCCCTCGTCCGCGCTGGGCCTGGGCCGGCGGCACGTCGTCTGCCGGCTGATCGTGGAGGGCCGCCCCAGCGGCTACCTCGACGTCGCCGAGTCCGGGCGCGCGCTCGGCGACCTCGACGCCGAGCTCGCCGAGCGCGGCGCCACGGTGCTCGCCCTGCAGGTGCTCTCCGAGCGCCGTCAGATCGAGGCCGAGGGCCAGGCCCGCGACGATTTCCTCTCCGACCTGCTCAACAACCACCGCGACGTCGCCCAGCTCGCCCGCCGAGGGGTGCCCTTCGGTGTCGACCTCACCGAGCCGCACGTCCTCGTCCGGCTCGCGGTGGAGAGCGGGGAGGGCCACCTGCACGCCTCGGTCGCGCGCCGCCTCGTCGTCGCCGACCTCGCCACCCGGCTTGGCACCGACGAACCGCCCGCCAACACGCTGCCGGGCGCGGTGGTGGTGCTGGTGCGCCTCGGGGAGGCCGCCGGCGTGTCGCACCCCGACGAGGTCCGGGCGCACGTCGCGGCGGTCGCTGATGCCGTCGTACCCCGTGTCTGCGTGCGCGGCGGGGTGGTGTCCGCCGTGTGCCGGGAGCCCGAGGACTTCCCCCGCGCCCACCGCGAGCTGCGCGAGGTCGAGGAGCTGTCCCGGTCGTTCGGCTGGTCGCGCCGCGTGGTGACCGTCGACGAGCTCGGCCTGTTCCGCGTGGTGGTGGCGAGCGGGCGGGTCCGGGAGGCGGTGCGGTTCGCGGATGAGCTGGTGCGGCCCGTGCGTGAGCACGACGGCGCCGACGGCTCGCTGCTCGCGACGTGGCGCGCGTTCCTGGCGGCCGAGGCCCGCGTGCAGCGCGCGGCCGCGGACCTCGGCGTCCACGAGAACACCGTGCGTTACCGGCTCGCGCGCGTCCGGGAGCTCACCGGCAAGGACCCGGCGTCGCTCGACACGATGCTCACGGCCCGGGCGGCCTTCCAGATCCTCGAACTCGCCGGATGGTTCCGCGATACCGATCGATGACGCTGGGCGGGCTTGTGCCGCCCGACAACCACCGAGTGGGGCAGCCCTATCAAGGGGGCCGCGGTCGCGGATCGACTGGTCACACCGACCCGACCCGCGGAGGTATCCCGTGACCTCGACCGAGAGTGCCGTCCCCGACCCGCGCACCGCATCCCTCGCCGGCTCTGTCGCGGTGGTGACCGGCGCCGCCCAGGGCATCGGGCGCGCCACCGCCCTGCGTCTGGCCGCCGAGGGCGCGCACGTGGCCTGCGCCGACATCCAGGACACCGCCGACACCGTCAAGCAGATCGAGGCCGACGGTGGCTCCGGGCGCATTGTGTGGGTGGACGTGCGCCGCGCGGACGCATGGTCCGATGCGATCGACGACGTCGTCGGCGCCTACGGCCATGTGGCTCTCCTCGCCAACGTGGCCGGCGTGGTCAACCTGCTCAGCGAGGACACCGTCACCGGCCTCACCGAGGAGGCGTGGGACGAGGTCATCGCCACCGACCTCAAGGGTCCGTGGCTCGGGATGCGCGCGGTGATCCCCGGGATGATCGAGCGCGGTGGCGGGCGGATCGTCAACATCTCGTCGCTCGCCGCGCTGCGAGGGCTGCCCAACCTCGCGTCCTACTCAGCGGCCAAGGGCGGCGTCGCGGCGCTGACCCGGCAGGCGGCGTTCGAGTACGCCCCGCACAACGTGCTCGTCAACGCGATCGCGCCGGGGACCATCGACACCCCGATCCTGGCCGACATCACCCCCGAGATGCGGCAGGCGAATGCCGACGCTCACATGGTCCGCCGGCTCGGACGGCCGGAGGAGATCGCATCGATGGTGGCCTACTTCTTCCGCGAGGGCGCGTTCCTCACGGGGTTGACCTACCCGGTCGACGGCGGATGGTCGGCGAAGGGCAACTTCTGAGCGTGCCGCAGGTCAGCTCGCCTGAGCTGCACCTCTGGACCGACCTCGCGCTCCCCAGCGGTTCAGCGCCTCGAGGAACAGCAGGCGCCGGATACGGCCGGGAAGCATTCGGCACGCGCGCAGCGCGACGGCGATCCCGACGGCGTTGCCCGACTTGCGAGTACGGAGTGGCTTGTCAGCGGGCATCTGAGGTGGTCAGCTGCTGCCACGCGAGCGCGATGTCGAACAGCAGGTCTTCCCGCCACGGCGCGCCGACCAGTTGCAGCCCGATCGGGAGTCCGTCGGCCGTGGTCCCACCAGGCACCGAGATCGCCGGTAGACCCGCCACGCTGACACAGAACAGGTAGCGGATGTTGGTCTCGAACAGGTCCACCGTCCGTCCGTTGTGGAGCATGGACGAGCTGTCACTGATCGGAGCCGCGGCCGCCGGGGCGATCGGGGTGAGTAGGGCGTCCACACCGTCGAGGGCATCGAGGAAGCCGTGCCGGATCGCCGGCACGGTCTCGTGGACGGCACGGGCGTAGACGTGCGCCGGGACCGGGCCTGCCGCCGGTCCCACCTGGCTGCCCAGTGCGGCACGGACGTCGTCGCCGAACAGGTGCAGGACGGACGCGAGCCCGCCCTCGACACCGGCCTCGAGCAGCAGCTGCTCGGTGAGCACGACGTCCTCCGGCAGCACGGTCAGGAAGCCAGTCGGGGTCGCCTCCTCGACGCGGGCCACCTCGACCGGCACCAGCTCGGCCCCGGCGTCGGCGAGCCGTCGCTGCGCGTCGGCCAGCACCCGATCGACCTCGGGATCATTGTCGTCGGCGAAGTAACCGCGCGGAACGCCGACGCGTCGCCCGCGCACAGATCGACAGGCTCCCGCGAGGTCGGCCAGCTCGCCGCGGGGCGAAGACATCGCCGCGGGATCGCGGTCGTCCGGCCCCGAGGACAGCACCCGCAGCATCAACGCCGCATCGACGACATCACGGGTGATGGGCCCGGCGACGTCATAGCTCCACGACAGCCCGAGCACACCACCACGGCCGATCCGACCCAGAGTGGGCTTGACCCCGACGACCCCGCACATCGCCGCGGGGTGTCGCACCGACGCGCCGGTGTCCGTGCCGATGGCGGCAGGACACAGGTGCGCCGCAACCGCAGCTCCCGACCCTCCACTCGAGCCCCCGGCGATCCGGGACACGTCGTACGGATTACGCACCGGCCCGTAGTGCGGGTTGTTCGACGACACCCCGAACCCGGCCTCGTGCAGGTTGAGCTTGGCCAGGATGAGCGCACCGGCCTCCTTGAGGCGAGTGACCGCCGTCGCGTCGCGCTCGGGCACCCAATCGCGCAGCACGACGGTGCCGCCGGTCGTCCGGGTGCCCGCCGTCGCGAAGGCGTCCTTCACGCCGATGGGGATCCCGTGCAGCGGGCCGAGGGTCTCTCCCGCGGCCTGCTGCTCGTCGAGGCGCGCAGCTTCGTCGAGGACCGCCTCACCGCGCGCTAGCAGGACCGCGTTGAGCTCATCACGGCCGCCGAGTGCATCAATCCGCTCCAGGCACGCGGACACGAGCTCACGACTGCTGAGGTCGCCCGCGTGGATCTCTCTCGAGAGCTCGGTGAGGGTGCGTGCCAACAGCCCCTCGTGTGGGCCCTGGGTCGCCGCCGGAGGCGGGTCGAGGAGATCGTCGAATGCCGCGCCTGACATGAATACCTCCGTGCCCTTGTGGTCTTCGCCGCTCGCCCCCGCGGTGCGTGCAGCGTCCGCGGGAGCGCGGGCGGTGCGTGCAGCGTCCATGGGGAGACCGGTCGGCACCATGGATCGATCTGTGAACGGCCTCCGCTCCGCGTAGGGCAGTGGCGGCGACGATGACGATGAGGGCGGCCACCAGCCGATTCCGGACCTGCTGCGCACGCTGCTCACGGCGACGATCGACACGTTGGTGTCAGCCGAGACCGACGCGGTCTGTGGCCCGCCCACGGCGATCGCCGCGACGAGCCCTGGGTGCCATCGAGCGAAGGCGCTCCAACGTCGCGTGGCCGAGGCGATGATCTTCGTCGGCATCTGCGGCCACTCGCGTCACGGCTGAGGCACAGTGCGAACACGTTCGCGCGCGGCAGGTCTGCCTGCCGTTCCCGTGCGCCGCACCTGGAGGCAGTGTCGTGGGTCACAGCGGGTCGGCGACGGTCGGGGGCGTACGCGCCGGACGAGGAGGTCCGTGGACATGGCGACGGTAGAGCGAACGGCGGAGTCGACGTCGGAACGAACGGACATCGACGTCGACGCCGTGATCATCGGGGCTGGGTTCTCCGGGTTGTACATGCTGCACACACTGCGCGACCGGATGGGCCTGCGGGCCCGCGTGTTCGAGCGAGGGTCCGGCGTCGGCGGCACCTGGTACTGGAACCGGTACCCGGGCGCACGCTCGGATTCGGACTCCTACATCTACGGCTTCACCTTCGACCGCGACCTGTGGCTCGAGTGGGAGTGGAGCGAGCGCTACCCCGAACAGCACGAAATTCGGGCCTACCTCGAACACGTCGCCGAGCGCTTCGACCTCGCCCGCGACATCACCTTCTCCACGAACGTCCGGACCGCGACCTTCGATGAATCCACCGACACGTGGGAGGTCACCACCGACACGGGCGAAACAGTGCGGACCCGGTACCTCGTCACTGCGGTTGGGGCGCTGTCCGCGTCGAACACACCGCCGTTCGAGGGTGTCGACACGTTCGCCGGCGAGACCTACCACACCGGGCACTGGCCGCACGAGGGCGTGGACTTCACCGGCAAGCGCGTGGGCGTCATCGGCTCCGGCGCCTCCGCCGTCCAGGCGGTGCCACTGATCGCGCAGGAGGCCAGCGACCTCACCGTCTTCCAGCGCACCGCGAATTACATCGTCCCGGCCAACAACGGACCTGTGGACCCGGAGGTCAAGGAAGCCCGCAAGCGCGACTGGGAGGGCATCCGCGAGCGGATTCGGGCGTCGAACTTCGGCTTCGAGCTGGAGTTCGAGGAGAAGGGGGCGCTGGAGGTCTCCGACGAGGAGCTGCGGGAGCAGCTGCAGAAGCGTTGGGACGAGGGCGGCTTCGGCATCTGGCT
>CADCTH010000343.1 GCA_902805495.1 uncultured Actinomycetospora sp. | reverse complement strand
TGCGGCGCGGCCGCGAGGAGGAGGGCATGGCCGCGCTCACGGCGCTGCGGCCGCAGCTGCACCGCGACGCGACCGCCGCGGTGTTCGTCGTCGAGGCGCTCACCGAGAACGGGCGCGGCGAGATCGCCGAGCAGTGGCTCACCGCCGCCCTGCTCACCGCGATGGAGCGCGAGGAGCGCCTCCCGGAGGGGTCCGACGAGCAGCTCGACGCCGCGGACGTGGTGGACGAGCTGGTCATCCGGCGCCGTGGCGTCCGGGCCGACCTCGGTCTCGCGCCCGACGAGTACGACGCGCTCGCCGACGACCTGGACGCCGCCCCGGACCTCGTGTTCTTCCCGGAGGCGGCCCTCGGCCGGCTCGCCGCCGCGCAGCCGGCGCTGGCCGACGAGCTCGGGCGCGACTGGGACGCCCACCGCGCGGTGATCGACGCCGAGCTGCAGGACGCGGGCGCCGACGGCGAGGTCCTCGAGGTCGAGGTCGCGACGCCGGAGCTGCTGGAGGCGATGCTCGCCGACCCCGACTCCCCCGACGGCCCCGAGCCCGATCCCGGCCCGCGGCTCGCCTGGCCCCCGGGACGCAACGACCCGTGCTGGTGCGGGTCCGGCGCCAAGTACAAGAAGTGCTGCCTGCCGCGCGGCCGCGACCGGGCCGGGGTCGAGCCGGTACCGGCCCCTGCCCCGTCCCCGGCACCGACACCGGCCGCGGCGTCGTCGTCGGAACGCGTGCTCTCCCGCCGCCCCGGCGGGCGGACGCGGGCGCGCTGACCCGGCGGATGCTTCGCGAAGGTGTGGCCGTCGTCACAACGGGCACTCCAGGAGGGTCCACCGACAGCGACCGAGGGAGGGTCATCCCGCATGGCCGACAGCGTCTACCGCGTCACCGAGCTCATCGGGACCAGCACCGAGTCCTGGGAGAAGGCGGCGCAGAACGCGATCCAGACCGCCGCGAGCTCTGTCCGCGACCTGCGGGTGGCGGAGGTCAGGGAGTCCGACCTCGTCATCGAGAACGGGCAGATCACGGCCTACCGCGTGCGGCTGGCCGTCTCGTTCAAGTACGAGAGCAACGCCTGACCGCACACTCGACGGCCCGCCGGCCCGGCACCGCCGGGCGGCGGTCCGTGGTCACGGCACGGCCGGCACCGTCGCCTCGATCATCCGCTCCGGCGGGATCTCCGAGAGGTAGACCCACACCAGGTCCTCGACGACGCCGGTCGTCGCCACCACGGCCTCGCGCACCCCGGCCGCCAGCGCCGCGAGCGTCGGCTCGTCCCACCCGGTGGGCACGTGGCCGTGCACGTACACCGACCCGCTCACCGCCGCCCGCCCGTCGACGAAGTGGTCACGGCCTCGCAGGTCCTCGACGACCACCTGGACGGCCCGGGGTGCGCCCGTCACGCGCCGGTGGGCCGCGGTGATCTGCTCGGCGAGGCGTTGTCGCCGCCCGGGGATCAGCGTCTCGGCGCGGGCACGGACGACGTAGGTGGGCACCGGCGCTCCCGTCCTGTCGACGACGACGTGATCAGCGTCGCCGACCCGGTGATCGCCGTCCAGGTCCGGCGCGCGCCGCCTCGTGCGTGCTACGACGGACCCGTGACGGCGCCGACACCCGAGGACCACCCCGACGACGTCGCCGCGGACATCGCCGAGGAGATCACCGCGGAGATCACCGAGGAGATCACCGCGCCGACGGCGGGGGTCGTCGCCGACGTCCCGGTCGCGCCCGGCGAGCGGGTGATCGCCGGGGCGACGCTGGTCGTCCTCGAGGTCATGAAGATGCACCACGCCGTCACCACCGACCGCGGCGGCGAGGTCGTCCGCGTCGCCGCGCCGGTCGACGACGAGACCGCCCGGGGCGACGTGCTCGTGGTCCTGCGGCCCGTCGCCGGGGACGACGCCGACGCGGCCGAGGCCGCCGAGCGCGACCTCGACCTCGTCCGCGGCGACCTCGCCGAGGTCCACGAGCGCCACCGCCTGCTCACCGACCACGCGCGCCCCGAGGCGGTGGACCGCCGGCGACGGCGCGGTCGCCGCACGACGCGGGAGAACCTCGCCGACCTCGTCGACGAGGGGACGCTCGTCGAGTACGGCGGGCTCGTCGTGGCCGCGCAGCGCGCCCGCCGCTCGCTCGACGACCTCGTCGCGCGCACCCCCGCCGACGGCGTGGTCACCGCGACCGCGCGGGTGGACGGGCGCCGCGTCGCGGTCGTGGCCTACGACGACACGGTGCTCGCCGGCACGCAGGGCCTGCTCGGGCACCACAAGACCGACCGGCTGCTCACCCTCGCCCGCGAGCACGCCCTCCCGCTCGTCCTGTTCGCCGAGGGCGGCGGCGGGCGCCCCGGCGACACCGACGGCACGGCGGTCGCGAGCCTCGACGTCGCGACGTTCGCGCTGATGGCGCAGCTGTCGGGGCGCGTGCCGACCGTGGCGATCGCCGCCGGCTACTGCTTCGCCGGCAACGCCGCGCTCGCCGGGTGCGCCGAGCTGCTGGTCGGCACCCGCGACCTGTCCCTCGGCATGGGCGGTCCCGCGATGATCGAGGGCGGCGGGCTGGGGCGGGTCGCGCCGGCGGACGTCGGGCCGGCCGAGGTGCACGCGGCCACGGGGGTGCTCGACGTGCTCGTCGACGACGAGGCCGCCGCGACCGCCGTCGCCCGCCGCTACCTGTCGCTGGTCACGCGCCCGCAGATCGACGCCCCGGACCCCCACGACCAGCGCCCCCTGCGCCACGCCGTGCCCGCCGACCGCCTGCGCGTGTACGACGTGCGCCGGGTGCTGCACCGTCTCGCCGACCCGGACAGCGTCCTCGAGCTCCGCGCCTACGACGGGGTCGGCGTCGTCACCGCGCTCGCGCGGGTCGGCGGGCGGGCGGTGGGCGTGCTCGCCGACGACCCGCGCCGCCTCGGCGGGGCGATCGACGGGCCGGGCGCGGACAAGGCCACGCGGTTCCTCGCGCTCTGCGACGCCCGCGGGCTGCCGGTGGTCTCGCTGTGCGACACCCCGGGCTTCATGGTCGGCCCCGAGGCCGAGCGCACCGCCTCCGTCCGCCGCTTCGGGCGCTTGTTCACCGTCGGCGCGAACCTGCGGGTGCCGGTCGTGCTCGTCGTGCTGCGCAAGGCCTACGGGCTCGGCGCGATGGCGATGGCCGGCGGCTCGGTGCACCGGCCCGTGCTCGGCGTCGCGTGGCCCACCGCGGAGTTCGGCGGTATGGGGCTGGAGGGCGCGGTCGCCCTGGGTTACCGCGACGAGCTGGACGCCCTCACCGGCGAGGCCCGGCAGCGGCGCTACGAGGAGCTCGTCGCCGAGCCCTACGAGCGCGGCAAGGGCCTGTCCACGGCCACGGCCTTCGAGATCGACGACGTCGTCGACCCCGCCGACACCCGCGCCGCGGTGCTCGGGGCGCTCGACACCGCGGGCGACGACCTACCGCCTCGGCACCCGGTGGCCGACGTGTGGTGAAGTTCGACCTTCAACCGAACGGGTGGCGTGCGTGGGTCTCGATAACGAGGGCCCGCTCCCCCGCGACGTCCACACCAGAACGTTCCATCGGGGGAGCGTCGGGGGACAGTCGGGGGAAATCATGGGGATCCTGGCCATCGTGGGCACCGCCGCCGCGGGTGCGGGCGCGTTCGTCGCCGCGCCGCTGGTGAGCATGGCCCGCCGGGGGACGATCGAGCAGCAGACCGTCGCGTCGTGGCGCGACGAGGCCGCGACGGTCGACGTCGTGCGCCGCGCCCGTCGCCGCACCGCGCTCGTCGCCGCCATCCCCGCGCCGCGGGGCGGCGCGCACGAGCATCGCCGCTCGCCGCTCGCGAGCTGAGGTCGCGGGATGCTTCGTGCGAAGCATCCCCGGCACCAGAACGCCGGCCTCGGGCGGTCCACGGCCTGCTGCTAGCGTCTGGCGCCCAATCCGGGGCGCGGACCGACGGCCCCCGGCGACCGGGGGGTCCGGCATGGGTCGACGATCGCTCTCGGCCCGTCGCGCGCTCGTCGCGCTGACGGTCGCCGCCACCACCGCTGTCGGCTGCAGTGGTCCGCCCCCGGCGAGCCCGCCATCACCGGCCGCGTCGCCCGCCG
>CADCTH010000342.1 GCA_902805495.1 uncultured Actinomycetospora sp. | reverse complement strand
GGCGGCTACTACGGCATGCAGACCTTCGACCAGGCGCTGTTCGACCACGTCAAGGCCGGCCGCGTGTCGGTCGAGGACGCCAAGCGCGCCGCGACGAGCCCGCACGACTTCAAGCTGCTGCTCGCCGCCGACGGCCGTCGTGGCACCACGATGGACGACCTGGCCGACTCGTCCGCGCGCAACCAGCCCGCGAACGCGTTCTAGCCGCTTCAGCCGCCTGCGGCTGCGCCGGTGTAGTTGTCGGCGAAGCAGGGCCCGCCGCAGACGTCGGGGATCAGGCCGTCCTTGAGGAAGCGTGCCTTCTGCTCGCGCCCGTCGACCGAGCTGCGCGGCGCGCTGTGCGGGTCCTTGCCCTCGCGCGGCGGGACGTTGCCGGCCGGCGGAGGGGGCGTGCCCTTGCCGCCCTCACGCATCGGCCCGATGTCCCACAGCACCATGCCCGACCCGGTGTGGCCGTCGGGCATCGGGTCGAGCCCCACGAACGAGTTGTCCGGCCGGCCGGGGTAGGGCAGGTCGCGGAAGCGCGGGCGCCCGTTCTCGAGCACCGGGGTGTGCAGCTTGGCGCCGACCGTGCGGGCCATCACCGTCGCGGCCACGTCGGCCACCTGGTGGTCGCCGAACGCCGGGTGCAGCAGGACCGTGTGCGGCGGCGTGTTGGGCAGCGGGTCGTCGGTCATGTGGTGCGCGTAGCCGTTGGGGTCCGAGCGGTCCCACAGCATCTGGATGAGCGCGAGCACCAGCGGGCGCTCGAGCTGGTTGGGGTACTGGTCGTAGAGGCCGGCCTCGGAGTCCACGCCCCCGAACGAGCCCTCCGCGTAGCCGTCGAAGTCGACGCTGCGCCGCAGCAGCGTCGAGTAGTTCTGGCCCGGCACGCCGAGCACCACGCGGTCGTGGTCGACCCCCACCGCGGCGAGCGTGCCGCCGTAGATGCCGCCCTGGCTGTTGCCGTCGTACGTCAGGCGCGACGTCGGGTCGAACACCGACGTGCCGGGCGTGGACTGGAACGCGGGGTGCGTGCGCAGCCCCTGCGGGTGCACCATCGCGCGCCCCATGTAGAGGAAGTTGAGGATGCCCTGCTGGACGTGGTCGGTCAGCTCGGGGAACTGCGAGAGCTCCTGCAGGATCGTCAGCGCGGTGGGGACGTCCTTGGTCGCCATGCCGGCCCAGTCGACCGCGCAGAAGCCGAAGCCGTGCTCCTGGGCGAAGTCCGAGAGCTGCCCGCCGTCGGCCTCGCCCTGGCCGCCGAACAGTCCGTGCCCGTACAGCCCGGGCTTGACCTGCTCGGGCGTCTCGCCGAGCGCGCGGCGCGGGATGTTGCAGGTGAACTGCTGGGTCGTCACGCCGAACCTGCGCGGCTTGCGCCCGTCCGCGTCCTCGAAGACGAAGCGGCCCTTGTTCGCGCACGACGGTCCGAGGAAGCAGGGGATCGTGATGACCCCGCGCACGCGCCGAGCGATCTTCCCTTCGGGGAAGTTCTGCACGCCGTCGGTGTCCGCGGTGAGCGGGGAGTCGGGGAGGTCCGGGAGCACCTCGAACGTCGGCGCCTTCCCCTCGACCGTGCGGTTGGCGAGGTTCGTGTCACCGAGCTCCGCGAACGCCTGGTCGCGGATGTGCAGCAGCCGGCTCGTGGTGCTCTTGGCGGTCGCGGTCGTGAAGTCCCACGCGAGATAGAGGTCGTCGCGAGCGACGCCGGCCTTGCCGAGCGTCTTGAAGATGCCCTCCATCGCCGCGCGGCGGCCTTCGACCTTGGCGTCGGTCGTGATGATCCTGTCGCGGTAGACCTCGAAGGCGCGGGTCGGCGGGATGATGCTGCCGTCCGCTCGGCGCATGCGCCGCAGGGCCACGATGTACCGCGTGCCCTCGTCGAAGTTGACCGCAGGGCGGATGAGCAGGTTGCGATCGCCCTTGCGCTCGTCGCGCGGGTTGATGTCGAGCTCGGACCACACGAGGTGCTTGGCGCCGGTCTCGGCGTTGATGACGACGACCGGGCTGTTGGCGGCCTGCGAGGCGGCCGGGTCGTCGATCGCCGGCGCGCCGGTCGCCCGGAACGCGTCGATCGTGTCCAGG
This sequence comes from uncultured Actinomycetospora sp., assembly GCA_902805495.1. GTDB lineage: Bacteria > Actinomycetota > Actinomycetes > Mycobacteriales > Pseudonocardiaceae > Actinomycetospora. Next base: position 1,025 of record CADCTH010000342.1, on the reverse strand, counting down.
CCGGGGACCTTCGTGATGAGCTTGGAGCCCGGGCTGAAGCCGTCGCTGAAGGCGTAGTCGGACGGCTCGATCTCCTTGCCCGCCCGGTTCTTCGGCATCGCCTCGCGCGGGAACTGGACGCGCTTGCGGTCGGCGGCGCCGCGGCTGAAGTGGTTGCTCGGGAAGGGCTGCAGGCAGACCGCCGGGTCCAGGGCGTCGCACGTGTCGAAGTCAGCGGTGTCGAAACCGGGGGCGACCGGGGCCTTCGCGCTCGAGCGCCCGCCCCTGCAGCCCGCGGTGGCCGGCAGCGCGCGACGCGTCCGGGCGACCGTCCGCCCGTTCCGGCGCACCAGCCGCACGGTCAGCGTGTAGGCGCGGCACGCGGCCAGCCGCCGCCGCGCGGCCCTCGACAGCGTCAGGCGCCTGATGACCCTGCGCGTGCCGCGACGGGTGGGGACGCGCAGCGTCCGCACCTTCAGCGCGCGGCCACGCGGCGAGGCCAGCCCGATCACGACACGCCCGCCGCGGGCCTTCGACGCGGGGATCGCGACGCGCAGCTTCGCGCCGTCGGCCAGCGCGGCGCGCGAGGGCTTGCTCAGGGCGAGGCCGGAGGACTTCGCGTGCGCGCCGGCCGGGACCACGGCGAGCGCGACGACGATGAGGGTGAGCGACAGGACATGACGCATGTGGCTGCTTGAACGTCAGCGTTCTCGAATCCTTGCGCATACCGGCTTGACCGGGTCGCGGTTACGCGGGAGGGTCGGCACATGCAGACCACGCTCGCGCAGTACAACGAGACGCAATCGACCGACAGCTTCGCCCTCCAGAACTCGAAGCTCCTCAAGGTCCGCCTCGACCAGGTGACCATCCAGTCCAAGCTGGGCTCCATGGTCGCCTATCAGGGCGAGGTGACCTTCGAGCACGCCGGCTCCGGCGGCCTGGGGCGGATGCTCAAGAAGGCGGTGACCGGCGAGGGCCAGTCGCTGATGAAGATGACCGGCAGCGGCGAGGTCTTCCTGGCCGACACGGCGCAGGACATCCACCTC
>CADCTH010000341.1 GCA_902805495.1 uncultured Actinomycetospora sp. | reverse complement strand
GCGAGGTGCGGGTGCACGGCGACCACTTCGACCCGCTGGCGCCCGTGCCCGACGACCTGCCCGCCCTCGCCGGGGTCGACGTCGCCGGCGTCGTGACCGGCGCGCGGGACCGGGCGGCCGCGCTGGGCCTGACCGCCGGCGACCGCGTGCTCTCCACCCTCGACTGGCCGCTGGCGGCGTCGGGCGGCCTGGTCGACGGCCTGCTCGCCGTGCTGGCCGCCGGCGCCTCGCTGGTGCACGTGCGCCACCCCGCCGGTGACCATGAGCGCCGCGCGGGCACCGAGAAGGTCACCCGCGTCCTCGGCGGGCCGTCGCCGTCGTGAGCTCCGCCCTGGCCACGACCCCGATCACCCCGGAGCTCGTGCGCGGCGCCCTCGAGCTCGAGCCCACCGAGCACGGGCTCGCGCCCCACCGCCTGCCCGCCCGGGCCCGCGCGCAGGGCGACGGCCAGCTCGCGATGGCCGAGGCCCAGCCCTCGGGCGTCCGGCTCGTCCTGCGCACGCGGGCGACGGTCGTCGAGCTGGACACCCTGCGCACCCGCGTCGGCTACCGCGGCCTGCCGCTGCGCCCCGACGGCGTCTACGACCTGCTCGTCGACGGGCGGCTCACGGCGCAGGGCAGCACGAGCGGGGGCCGCGTGCTGCTCCTCGACCCCGCGACGGGGACCACCGAGACCGAGCCGGGCCCGATCGGCACCGTCCGCTACGACGGCCTCCCCGACCGCGAGAAGGACCTCGAGATCTGGCTGCCGCACACCGAGATCACCGAGCTGGTGGCGCTGCGCAGCGACGCCCCGGTCGCCGCGGCCCCGGCCGGCGACCGGCCCGTCTGGGTCCACCACGGCAGCTCGATCAGCCACGGCTCGAACGCCGCGAGCCCCGCGACGACGTGGCCCGCGCTGGCCGCCGCCGCGGGCGGCGTCGAGCTGGTGAACCTCGGGTTCGGCGGCAGCGCGATGATCGACCCGTTCACCGCGCGGGCGCTGCGGGACACGCCCGCCGACCTCGTCAGCATCAAGATCGGCATCAACGTCGTCAACGCCGACGTCATGCGCCGGCGGGCCCTCGGCCCCGCGGTGCACGGGTTCCTCGACACGATCCGCGAGGGCCTCCCGACGACGCCGCTGCTGGTGGTCTCGCCGATCCTGTGCCCGATCCACGAGGACACCCCGGGCCCGGGGGCGGTCGACCTCGACGACAGCGGGGCCGTGCTCTTCCGCGCCACCGGCGACCCCGCCGACGTCCCCGCCGGCCGGCTGACGCTGCGCGTCGTGCGCGACGAGCTGGCGCGCGTCGTCGCCGACCGCGCCGCCGACGACCCGCACCTCGCGTACCTCGACGGCCGCGCGCTCTACGGCGAGGCCGACGCCGACGCGCTGCCGCTGCCCGACCGGCTGCACCCCGACGCCGCCACCCACGCGCTGATGGCCGAGCGCTTCGCGGCCCTGGCGTTCGGTGCGGAAGGCCCCTTCGCCGGGGCCGCCGGGTCTCAGCCCTGCGGCGGCTGGCCCGGGTAGCCGCCCTGCGGGTAGCCCTGCTGCCCGTAGCCGCCCTGCTGGGGGTAGCCCTGCTGGCCGTAGCCCTGCTGCGGGTAGGCACCCTGCTGCGGGTAGCCGCCGTAGCCCTGCGGCGGGTAACCCTGCTGGCCGTACCCCTGCTGGCCGTAGCCCTGCGGCTCGTAGCCCTGCTGCGGGTAGCCGCCGTAGCCCTGGTCGTACCCGCCCGGGTAGCCGGCGCCGACCATGGCGTCCTGCTTCGGGTTCACGCCGTACTGGTTGACGCCGGGGTGGCCGTCCTCGATCCAGAACACCAGCAGCACGATTCCGCCGAACGGGACCAGCGAGAGGAGCTGGAACCACCCCGAGCGGCCGGTGTCGTGCAGCCGCCGCGCGCCGACGGCCAGGCTCGGCACGATCATGGCGAGGTAGAAGAGGACCGCCAGTCCGGCGAAGAGGGTGGCCAGGACGGGGATGTCGAGGGCGACGCCGATCAGGACGCCGAAGAGGACGAGCACGGTGAAGATCGCGCTGTAGAGCAGCGTGAACATCCAGAACTCGGTCCGGCGCGCGCGACCCTCGAAGTCGGCGTACTGCTTGATCGCCTTCAGGAACCACTGCATGGGGGGAGAGACCTCTCACGAGCGTCGTGGCCGGGAGCCGCTCGCGTCGCGGCCCGGTCGCGGGTGCAGGTTAGCCCCGACGCCGCAGCACCCCGTTGACGCCGGAGACGACGACACCGGACCCGGCGGCTGCCGGATCCGGTGTCGGGTCGTGTGGGGTCGTGGAGCCGTCAGGCCTGGGGCATCGGGGGCTGGCCCTGGTAGCCCTGCTGCTGCGGGCCCTGCTGGTAGCCCTGCTGCTGGGGGTAGCCCTGCTGCTGCGGGTAGCCACCCTGGGGGTAGCCGCCGGCCATGGCGTCCTGCTTGGGGTCCGGGCCGAAGCGGTTCGCACCACGCGTGCCCTCGAGGCACATGAACACCAGGACGATGATCCCGCCGACGATCGGGATGAGGCCGAGCAGGATGAACCAGCCGGACTTGTCCTGGTCGTGGAGGCGGCGCACGGTCACGGCCAGCGTCGGGATGAGCACCGCGAGGCCGTAGAGACCACCGAGCAGGCCGGGCGAGTAGACGAAGCTCGACCCGGTGCTGACGATCGACGCCGTCCCGATCAGGGCGTCGACCAGGCCCAGCACGATCGACGCCAAGATGCTGAACAGCGTGAACATCCAGAACTCGGTGCGCCGCGCACGCCCGCTGAAGTCGGCGTACTGCTTGAGCACCTTCAGGTACCACTGCATGGGAGGACCTCTCACGGAGCGTCGTGGCTGGGCCGCTCCACGCGGCCGCTGTCGCCTGGGCAGACTAGCGCCACGTACGCTCCGTGAGCAGTACTCCGGACGGGTTACTTCTTCAGGAGGCTCCGCGCCATGACCATGCGCTGGATCTGGTTCGTGCCCTCGTAGATCTGCGTGATCTTGGCGTCGCGCATCATCCGCTCGACCGGGAAGTCGACGGTGTAGCCGGCGCCGCCGAAGAGCTGCACCGCGTCCGTGGTCACCTGCATCGCGGTGTCCGAGGCGAAGCACTTGGACGCCGAGGCGATCAGCCCCATGTTCTTCACGCCCCGCTCGGCGCGGGCGGCCGCGGCGTAGACGAGGTGGCGCGCGGCCTCGGTGTTCATCGCCATGTCGGCGAGCATGAACTGCACGCCCTGGAAGTCGGCGACGGCCTTGCCGAACTGGCGGCGCTCGCGCACGTCGTCGACGGCCGCGTCGAGGGCGCCCTGGGCGATGCCGACGGCCTGCGCGCCGATGGTCGGGCGCGTGTGGTCGAGGGTGGCGAACGCCGTCTTGAGCCCCGTGCCCGGCGCGCCGATCATGCGGCGGCCCGGCACCCGGCAGTTCTCGAAGTAGATCTCGGTGGTCGGCGAGCCCTTGATGCCGAGCTTGTGCTCCTTCGGCCCCACCGAGAAGCCCGGGTCGTCCCGGTGCACCACGAACGCCGAGATGCCGTTGGCGCCCTTGTCCGGGTCGGTCTTCGCCATGACCGTGTACCAGTCGGAGATGCCGCCGTTGGTGATCCACGCCTTGGTGCCGTTGAGCACCCAGTCGTCACCGTCCTGCTGCGCGCGCGTGCGCATCGAGACGGTGTCCGAGCCGGCCTCGCGCTCGGAGAGCGCGTAGCTGATCATCGACTCGCCCGAGGCGATCGAGGGCAGGACCTCCTGCTTGAGCTCCTCGGAGCCCGACAGGATGATCGGCATCGAGCCGAGCTTGTTCACCGCCGGGATCAGCGAGGCCGACGCGTCGACGCGGGCGACCTCCTCGATCACCATGCACGCCACGATCGAGTCCGCGCCCTCGCCGCCGTACTGCTCGGGGATGTGGATCGCGTGGAAGCCAGCCTGCGTCAGGGCCGTGCGCGCCTCGGTGGGGAACCGGGCCTGCTGGTCCACCTCGAACGCGTACGGGGCGATCTCCTTCTCGGCGAGGGCGCGGATCGACTCGCGCAGCGCGTCGCGCTCCTCGCCGAGGCTGTACAGGTCGAAGTCCGGATCCACGACGGTCCCTCCACACGGCGGCGTTGCGCCATCACGGTACTCGGACGTCCTACCGTTGTGGGGGGCTCGCGACTTCAGGACGGGTGTGGTCCCGGCTACGCTCGATCGGCGCCGGCCTGACCCGCGGTCGCCGCGACGGGCATCGGCGCGCGCCGGGCGAAGTCGGGGGCGCGCTCGGGCCGCAGCCCGACGCCGATGAGGTAGGCGGGGACGATCGTCACCGCCGGGAACCGCTCGGCGAGGCGCTGCACGATCTTCGGCGGACCGGCGCGCCGCCCGGCGAGGGTCGGACGGACCAGCGCGCGGTGCATGAACCGCTGGAGCGTCTGCACGGCGATCGTCGGCAGCAGCCGGCGGCGCCGGACCCCGTCGAGCTCCGCCCCGGTCACGCGGCCGCCACCGTCCTGGCGACGCCGCAGCGGCGCGGCCAGCAGCGTCGCCGCGGCCACGGCGTCCTGGACCGCGAGGTTGATGCCGACCCCGCCGATGGGCGACATCGCGTGGGCGGCGTCGCCGAGGCAGAGCAGCCCGTCGACGTGCCAGCGCCGCAGCCGGTCGAGGCGGACGTCGAGGTGCTTGACCTCGTCCATGCTCGCCAGGGCGTCGACGCGGCCGGCGAGGTCGGGGGCGAGCTCCGCGACGTCGGCGCGGAACGCCTCGATGCCCCGGGCCCGCAGCTCGGCGTCGCGACCCTTGGCCGCGACGTAGGCGATCTGGAAGTACCCCTCGCGCGGGATCACCACGGCCAGCCGCCCGCGGGCGATGCGCGGGGTGAGCGCCGCCGTGGCGTCCTCGTCGCCGCGCGGCAACCGGAACCACCAGGCGTCCATGGGGCAGGGGAAGTCGAGGACCTCGAGGCCCGCCCCGGCCCGCGCGGACGACCCGCGGCCGTCACAGGCCACGACGAGGTCCGCGGCGATCTCGCCCTCCACACCGTCCGCGGTGCGGTAGGCCACGCCCGCGACCCGCCCGGCGTCGTCGCGGCGCAGGTCGACGACCTCGGTGCTCATCCGCAGCGTGAACGCCGGCTCCTCGGCGCCGGCGTCGGCCAGCAGGTCGAGGAGATCCCACTGGGGGACCATCGCGATGTAGGGGTGCCGGACGCGGCCGGCGAGGCGGCGCAGGTCGCCGATGGCGAGCACGGTGCCCTCGTTGTCCACCGGGAAGCCGACCCGGTCGAGGCGGCTCTGCGGCAGGGCGTCGAACCGGTCCCCCAGCCCCAGCTCCTCGAGCAGGTCGAGCGTCGTCGGGTGGACGGTGTCGCCGCGGAAGTCGCGCAGGAAGTCCGCGTGCTTCTCCAGGACGGTCACCTCGACCCCGGCCCGGGCCAGCAGCAGCCCCAGCACCATCCCGGCCGGGCCGCCCCCGACCACACAGCACGTCGTGCGCTCCATCGTCCCCACCTCCACGATCTCAACGTCCGTTGAATCCGAGTGTGCACCCGCGGCGGAAGGAAATCAACGGCCGTTGAGAAGTGGGTAGTCTCGCGGCGTGGCGAGCACCGACAGCCCGGGCAACGGCGGCCGCCGGGGGCGACGTCCGGGCGACTCCGGCACGCGGGAGGCGATCCTCGACGCGGCGCGCGCCCGCTTCAGCGGCGAGGGCTTCCGGGGCGCGACCGTGCGCGCCATCGCCGGCGACGCCGGGGTGGACCCCTCGCTGGTGATGCACTTCTTCGGCAGCAAGCAGGCGCTGTTCGTGGCCGCGATGGAGTTCCCGCTGGACCCCGCCGAGATCGTCCCCCGCCTCGTCGGTCCCGGTGTCGACGGGCTGGGCGAGCGGCTGCTGCGCTTCCTGCTGGGGATCATCGACGAGCTCGGCGAGGCGAACCCGATGCTCGGCCTCGTGCGCTCGGCCGTGACCCACCCCGACGCGGCCCGGATGATGCGGGAGTTCCTGGGCGAGGCGATCCTCGACCGCATCGCGGCGGCCATCGACGCCGACCGGCCGCGTCTGCGCGCGGAACTGTGCGCCTCCCAGATCGTCGGGATCCTGATGGCTCGTCAGATCCTCGCGCTGCCCGAGCTCGCCGCCGCCGACCGCGAGCTCCTCGTCGGGATCTACGGCCGGACGATCCAGCGCTACCTCACGGAGCCCCTGGCCTCCTCCTGAGCGCGCGCGGTCAGCGCGGCGTCCTTCTCGGCGACGGTCTCGGCCAGCCCGGCCTGGAAGCGCTCCATCGCCCGCGCGAGCCCCGGATCGGACGCGCCGAGGATCCGCACGGCGAGCAGCCCCGCGTTGCGCGCCCCGCCGATCGACACCGTGGCCACCGGCACCCCGGCGGGCATCTGCACGATCGAGAGCAGCGAGTCCATGCCGTCGAGGTGCTCCAGCGGCACCGGGACGCCGATCACCGGCAGGACGGTGGCCGACGCGACCATGCCCGGCAGGTGCGCCGCGCCGCCGGCCCCGGCGACGACGACCCGCACGCCCCGGCCCGCCGCCGACGCCGCCCAGTCGAGCATCGCGCGCGGCGTGCGGTGCGCGGAGAGCACGCGCGCCTCCCAGCCGACGCCGAACTCGTCGAGCGCCTGCGCCGCCGCGCGCATGGTCGGCCAGTCGGAGTCGCTGCCCATGACGAGGCCGACGGGCGGGGCTGTCTGCGGGGTCGAGCTCCGCTCCGCTGCGTCTCCCGGGTCGCTCACGAGTTGGCCTCATCAGTCATGTGCTGTCCATCCGTCGCTCCACACGCCGGTGGAGAGGTGGTCGGCGGCCAGCCGGGCACGGTGGCGCACGTCGTCGAGGTCGTCCCCGCGCACGGTCACGTGCCCGATCTTGCGCCCCGGGCGCTCGGCCTTGCCGTAGAGGTGCACGCGCGCCTCGGGGAAGCGGGCGAACGTGTGGTGCAGGCGCTCGTCGACCCGCACGGCGGGGACGGGGTCGCCGCCCAGGACGTTGGCCATCACCGTCACCGGCGCGGTGGTCGCCGTGGCACCGAGGGGGTAGTCGAGCACGGCGCGCAGGTGCTGCTCGAACTGCGAGGTCACCGAGCCCTCGATCGTCCAGTGCGCCGAGTTGTGCGGGCGCATGGCGAGCTCGTTGACGATCAGGGCCGGCCCGTCGACCCCATCGATCTCGAACAGCTCCACCGCGAGCAGGCCGACCACCCCGAGCGCGTGGGCGATGCGCAGGGCGAGCTGCTCGGCCTCCTCGGCGCGTCCGGGGTCGAGGCCGGGCGCGGGCGCGAGGACCTCGGTGCAGATGCCGTGCTCCTGCACCGTCTCGACCACCGGCCACACCGCGGCCTGCCCGAACGGCGAGCGGGCGAGGACGGCGGCGAGCTCGCGGCGCAGGGCGACGCGCTGCTCGACCATGAGGGGCGTGCCGGCGTCGAGGAGCTCGGTCACCGTGGCGCGGGCGGCGTCGGCGTCGTCGAGCACCCAGACCCCGCGCCCGTCGTAGCCGCCGCGCACGGCCTTGAGCACCACCGGCCAGCCGTGCTCGGCGGCGAAGGCGGTGACGTCGTCGGGCGTGGACACGGCCGTGAACGGGGGCACGGGCTCGCCGAGCTCCGCGAGCCGGGTGCGCATGACGAGCTTGTCCTGGGCGTGGAGGAGGGCGTCGGGGCCGGGGTGGACGGTGTGGCCCTCGGTGAGCAGGGCGCGCAGGTGCTCGCCGGGCACGTGCTCGTGGTCGAAGGTCACCGCCTCGGCCCCGGCGGCGGCGCGGCGCAGGGCCTCGAGGTCGCGGTGGTCGCCCAGCACGACGTCGGGGGCGACGAGGGCGGCGGGCTCGTCCGGCCCCGTCGCGAGGACCCGCAGCGACTGGCCGAGCGCCACGGCGGCCTGGTGCGTCATCCGCGCCAGCTGGCCGCCGCCGATCATGGTCACCACGGGCAGACCGGTGCGCTCGTCCACGGGTGCGGAACGGTACGCGCCCGGTCAGGCCCGCTGTGGCTCGGCGTCCTCGTCGGTGCCCGGCTCCTCGGCGCGCCACCGCGCGAGCAGCGCGCAGGCCTCGTCGTGGGTGGGGGGCAACGGCTCCACGCGCACCGACGGCGTCCCGACCAGCCCCTCGGCGGCGGCGACCCGGCGCTCGACGAGGCGGCGCAGCACGGCGGCGGCGTCGGCGAGGCCGTCGAGCGGGGCGAGCACGACCACGGTGCCCCGCCCGACGACGGCGATCGACTCGCCGGCGTCGATCACCACGCCCGCGGCCTCGCCGGCGATCGTCAGCGACGCCACCCGTCGCCAGTCGCGCACGTCGAGGGCGAGCACCACGAGCGCGCGGTCGGCACCGGCGTCGCGGCCGTGGGCGCG
>CADCTH010000340.1 GCA_902805495.1 uncultured Actinomycetospora sp. | reverse complement strand
GAGCGCGACGGCGGCCTGCTGCCCGACCTGCCGCCCGCGCCCGGACCCGCGGGCACGACGGCGGCGGAGCCGGCGCCCTCGACCGGGGCCCCGTCCAGCGCGGCCCCGTCGACCACCGGCGGGCCCACGCTCGAGCTGCCCACCGGCGGGGCGCCCGCGAGCACGCCCGAGGGCCGGACGACCTACGGGCAGCCCGAGGGCACCGACACCACGGCGCCCGACACCACGGCTCCCGACACCACGGCTCCCGACACCACGGCGCCCGACACCACGGCACCCGACACCACGGCGCCCGACGGCTCGGCGGAGCGGTCGCTGCCGCCGACCACACCCGAGGGCTGGCCGCTGCCGACGGACGCCACCGACCCGGCCGACGCTCCCGGAGCCGACGACACCGGGACGGGCGAGTCGACGACCACCGGCGCGCCCACCACCACGTCCGGCGACGGTGTCGCTGAGCGGTCAGCACCGCGGACCACGCCGGAGGGCTGGCCGCTGCCGACCGATCTGACCGACGCCGGCGACCTCACCGAGGCGCCGACCACCACCACCGACCCGTCCACCGGCGTCACCACGACCACCGACCGGGCGGCGGGCACCACGACGACGGTCGACCCGACGACCGGGGCGTCGCTGACCACCCGCACCACGGTCGCGCCCGAGGAGGACGACTCGGGGTCGGTCCTGCCGACCGACCTCGACGACCCCACCTCGACCTCCGCGGCCGAGGAAGGGTCGTCGCGGGCCGGGACCACGGAGCGCTCGGCAGACAGCAGCACCGAGAGCACGACCGAGGCGGAGAGCAGCACCGAGCGCTCCACCGAGCGCTCCACCGAGCGCTCCACCGAGCGCTCCACCGAGCGCAGCAGCGAGTCGTCCTCGGACTCCTCGTCCGACCCGAGCACCCGCCCGACCGCGCAGGACGAGCCGGAGGACGACCCGACCACGAGCGCGGACGAGTCGACCAGCGACGAGTCGGGCGGCGACGAGTCGACCAGCGACTCGAGCAGCGACTCGTCGGAGCCGACCTCGGGCCGGACCACCGCGGGCGGCGAGACGGCGGAGTCGGGGGAGGACGGCAACGTGGTCGGCGAGACCGTCACCGCCGCCGACGTCGAGCCGCAGGCCGCGATCCCCACCACCTCGCCCATGGACCCGCGGTTCTGGGCGTGGCTGGCCGACACCGTGCAGCGGTCGCAGGCCCAGGACACGCAGGGCGGGTGATCGCCGCCGCGGGGTGCCGGGCACCATCGCGGCCCATGAGCACCACGCCGGACGACCTGCACGCCCGGGGCGAGGAGTTCGCGCAGTTCTGGGCCGAGTACCACCTGTGCACGCTCACGACCCTGCGGCGCGACGGCTCGCCGCACGTCGTCCCGGTGGGCGTCACGCTCGACCTCGACACCGCGATCGCCCGCGTCATCACCTCGGGCACGAGCGCGAAGGCACGGCACGTGCGCGCGGCGGGGGAGGAGGGGGCCCGGGTGGCGGTCAGCCAGGTCGACCGCGCGCGGTGGTCGACGCTCGAGGGACGGGCCGTGGTCCGCGACGACCCCGAGTCGGTGGCCGACGCCGAGCACCGGTACGCCCAGCGCTACCGCGTGCCGCGGGAGAACCCGCGGCGGGTGGTGCTGGAGATCGCCGTCACCCGGGTGCTGGGGAGTCGCTGAGCTGGGCCTCGAGCGGCACGAGGTGCTCGGCGAAACCGTCGAGGAACCCCGCCCACGTGTCGGGGGCGACGGCGGGGCGCACGACGAACTTGGTGATGCCCTCGTCCACGAACCGCTCCACCCGCCGGCGCGCCTCGTCCCAGCCGTCGGCGACGAGGTCGTGCGGGTCCAGCTCCGGGCGCCGGCGCGCCGTGGCGGCGAGGGCGCGGTCCGCCTCCTCGTCGGGGACGCCGGGCGGGAGCACCAGGAGGTTGGTGCCGTAGTGGTCGTCCTCGACCTCACGGTGGGCCTCGGAGGCCGCGGCGGCGATCGTCGTGCGGGCCGCGCCGGCCTCGACGGGGGTGACGAACGAGGCGAGCCACCCGTCGCCGAGGCGTCCGACCCGGCGCAGGGCGGCGGGCACCAGCCCGCCGAGCCACAGGTCGAGCGGCCGGGCGGGGCGGGGCTCGACGACGGCGTCTTCGAGCGTGGTGAACCTGCCGTGGAACGTCACCGACTCCTCGGTGAGCAGGCGCCGCACGACGGTGAGGGCCTCCTCGAAGACCTCGGCGCGCGGGCCGGCGACGGGGTAGGCGGTGCGCTCGGCCGCGCCGGCGGGACGCAGCCCGAACACCGGCAGGATGCGCCGCGGGGCGAGCGCGGCGAGCGAAGCCAGCTGCGCGGCGACGATGGCGGGGTTGCGCCCGGGCAGCACGACGACGCCGGTGCCGAGCTTGAGCGTGCGGGTGCGCCCCGCGGCCCAGCCGAGGGCGATCAGGGGCTCCGGGCTCGGCGCGGCGATGCGGTCGGGGAACCACAGCGAGTCGATCCCGCGGGCCTCGCAGCCGTCGACGAGGGTCGCCGTGTCGAGGCCGTCCCGCGACGGCCCGGCGCCGATCCCGAGCCGCACCTTCGTCGGCGCGCTCACCGCAGGGCCGCGTCCGGCACGAGGCCCGCGCGCACGGCGAAGGCGTCGAAGAGCACCCAGCTCGCGGCGCGGGACGCCTCGGCGCGGGCCGCCGTCTCGGCGCGCAGCGCGTCGGGGTCGACGCCCAGCTCGAGCAGGCGGGCCTCGAGCGGCGTGCCGGCCCAGCGCGCCATCCACGTCTCGAGCTCGGCGGGGGTGATCTCGGGGTGGAACTGGACGCCGAGGTGCACGCCGTCGCGGAACGCCTGGGTGCACCGCGGCGACTCCGCCAGCACCTCCGCGCCCGGCGGCGGGGTGAACGTGTCGAAGTGGAACTCCATCCACGGGCCCGGCGCCACGATCTCCGGGGCGTGGGTGGTGATCTCGCGCCAGCCGTTCTCGTGACGCCCGTCGGCGGCGTGGGCGGTCCCGCCCAGGATGCGGGCGAGCAGCTGCCCGCCGAAGCAGATGCCGAGCACCGGGACGCCGGCGTCGACGGCCGCGCGCAGGAAGGCGATCACGTCGGCGAGCCACGGCACGGCGTCGTCCCACGCGCCCTGCACCGAGCCGAGGACCGCCACGGCGTCGACGGTCGCCGGGTCGGGCAGCGGGGCGCCGGCCACGCCGGGCACGACCTCGAGGCCGCGCTCGGCCGCCCAGGTGCCCAGCGTGCCCACCTGGACCAGGACGATCTCGGGGGAGACCTCGTGACCGATCACCAGCAACCTCTTCGCACCCATGCCCGGTGCAACGCACGGGCGTCGCCGATGCGTCCCGGAGCGCCTGGCACGCTCGCCGCGTGCCTCCGCGCGTCCCGAAGCCCTGCGCCTTCTGCGCGGTCGTCGCCGGCGAGGCGCCGGCCGACGTCGTCCACGACGGCCCGTCGACGATGGCGTTCCTCGACAGGTCGCCGGTGTTCCACGGCCACGTCCTGCTCGTCCCGCGGACCCACGTGACGACGCTGGCCGACCTGCCCGCCGACGAGGTCGCCGGCTTCGCCGCCCTCGCCCAGCGCCTCGAGCGCGCGGTCGAGACCGCGATGGACGCGCCGGGCTCGCTCGTACTGATCAACAACGTCATCAGCCAGTCGGTGCCCCACCTGCACCTGCACGTGATCCCGCGACGCCCCAAGGACGGGCTGCGCTTCTTCCTCGGACCCCGCCACCCGTACGGCTCCCCGGAGGAGTCAGCCGAGGTCGCACGGCGTATCGGTGCTGCTCTGGAAGCCGACGCTCCCGCCCGTTGAGCGCGGAGCGCGATCGACAGGACGAACGGCCGGAACGACGCGCCGAGCGGTCGTCAGCGCCCGCAGATGGTCGTCGGGCGTCGACCGACGGTCGATCCCGTGACGTCCGATCGAGTGAGTCGCTACCCGCCGGTCGCCGGGAGCTGTCATCCTCTTTCCCAACGCGCGTGGTGTACCGACGAGCACGTTCGGTGACCGCGTTCCGCCCCCGACGTCGGAGGTGTCCGTGCCGGTGCTGATGTGGGTCGCCGTCCTGGTGGTCGGCTGGTGTGTGGCCTCGGTGGTCACCGCCGTGGCGCTGGGCGCCTACCTGCGGCAGCGCGCGGAGGCCACCGACCCCGACGGCGCGCTGCGCCCGCTCGACACCGGGCCGCTGCGCCTCTGGCTGGGCGACCTGCCCGAGGTGCCCGAGACGCCCGCGGAGATGGGCCGTCGCGGCGGGTGGGGCGGGCTCGTCGCCGGCCTGCCCGCGCCCCGCACCGCCACCGAGCCGGTCGCCGACCGGACCACGATCGGCTGAGTCCGGCCGAGCCCGGCTCAGGCCCCGACGCCCACGGCCCGCCGCACCCCGCGCAGCTCGCGCGCGGCCTGCTCGCGGGCGACCTCGGCGCCGCGGGCGAGGATTGCGTCGAGCTCGCTGCCCGGCGCCACGAGCTCCTCGTAGCGATCGCGCATCGGCGCGAGCTGCGCCTCGAGCACGTCGGCGAGCTGGTTCTTGAGCTCGCCCCAGCCCACACCGCCGGCCTCGAGCCGCTTGCGGGTGTCGGCCACGACGTCGGGCTCGGCGAACTGGGCGAGGATCTGGAACACCGCCGAGGAGTCGGCGTCCTTGGGGGCCTCGACCGGCGTGGAGTCGGTGGGGATGCGGCGCACCAGCTTCTTGAGCTTCGGCGCCGGCAGGAACAGCGGGATGTAGTTGTCGTACGACTTGCTCATCTTGCGGCCGTCGAGCCCCGGCAGCGTGTGCCCCGTCGTCTCCGGCGGCACGACGGCCTCGGGGATGCGCAGCCGGAAGCTCTCGCCGTAGCGGTGGTTGAAGCTGCCCGCGACGTCGGCGGCGATCTCGACGTGCTGGAGCTGGTCGCGCCCCACCGGCACGAGGTCGGCCTCCATGACGAGGATGTCCGCGGCCATGAGCACCGGGTAGTTGAACAGGCCGAGGTTGACCCCGGCGTCGGGCTCCTCGCCGGCGGCGGTGTTGCGATCGCGGGCCGCCTTGTAGGCGTGCGCCCGGTTCATCAGCCCCTTGCCGGTGACGCAGGACAGGATCCAGGTCAGCTCGAAGGTCTCGGGGACGTCGGACTGCTTGTAGAACACGGTGCGCTCGGGGTCGAGGCCGGCGGCGATCCACGTCGCGGCCACCGCCCGCGTCCACGACGCGACGTCCCCGGCCGCGGGCGCGCCGGTGAGGGCGTGCTCGTCGGCGATGAAGTAGCGGGACTCCGCGTCGCCCGTGCGCGCGAGCTCGAGCGCGGGCCGGATCGCGCCGACGAGGTTGCCCAGGTGGGGCTCCCCGCTGGGCTTGATCCCGGTCAGGGAGATCTTGCGTCGTTCCGTCTCCACCACGCCGACGAGCCTATCGGCTGCCACCGAACGGGTTCGGGCACGACGAGCAGGGGCCCGGCAGACTGCGCGGCGTGACCGCCGACCCCGCCGCGTCCGATCCCATGGCCAGCTTCCCGCGCCGCCAGGCCGCCACCCGCCGGTTCACGCTCGGGGCGCCGCGACGCCCGACGATCTCGCCCGACGGAGCGCGGGTCGTGCTGCTGCGCAGCCGCGCCGGCGACGACCCCGTGACCTGCCTCTGGCTGCTCGACGTGGCGACGGGGGAGGAGCACCTGCTCGTCGACCCCCGCGAGCTCGACGTGCCCGGCGAGGAGGACCTCCCGCCCGAGGAGCGGGCCCGCCGCGAGCGCGTGCGCGAGCAGTCGGGCGGCGTCGTCGAGTACGCCCTCGACGCCGCGGGCCGCCTGGCGGTGTTCGTGCTCTCCGGCCGCGCCTTCGCCGTCGACCTCGCCCCCGGCGCGCGTCCGGAGGCGCTGCCGCTCGAGGGTCCCGTCGTCGACCCGCGCCCGGACCCCACGGGCGCCCGCGTCGCGTTCGTCCGGGGCGGCACACTGCACGTCCACGAGCGGGCCACCGGCGCCACGCACGTCGTCGTCGGCCCGGACCCCGACGACGGGCCGACCGTCACCTGGGGGCTCGCGGAGTTCGTGGCCGCCGAGGAGATGAACCGCTACCGCGGGTACTGGTGGTCGCCCGACGGCACGCAGCTCGCGGTCGCCCGCGTCGACGACGCCGCCGTGGCGCGCTGGTGGATCGCCGACCCCGCGCACCCCGACCGCACCCCGACCGAGACCGCCTACCCCGCCGCCGGCACCGCCAACGCGGCCGTGTCGCTGGCCGTCGTGGACATCGACGGCACCCGCGTCGAGGTCGACCTCGGCGACGCCACCGAGTACCTCGCGGACGTCACCTGGGACACGCACGACCTGCTCGTCACCGTCTCCACCCGCGACCAGCGCCGCGTCGACCTGCGCCGCGTCGACCCCGACACCGGGGCCGCGACCGTGCTGGCGAGCGACACCGACGACGTGTGGGTCGACCTCGTCGGCGGCGTGCCCGCGCACCTGGCCGACGGCTCGCTCGTGCGAACCGTCGACCGCGACGACACCCGCCGCCTGCTGGTCGGCGACGAGGCCGTCACCCCGCCCGGGCTGCAGGTCCGCGGCGTGGCCGACGTCGACGGCGACACCGTGCTGTTCAGCGCCGCCGAGCGCCCCGAGGACGTGACGCTGTGGACCTGGTCGCGGGCGGGCG
>CADCTH010000339.1 GCA_902805495.1 uncultured Actinomycetospora sp. | reverse complement strand
GTTCGATAACGCCCTGGCCGAGACCGTCAACGGCTACTACAAGGCCGAACTCATCCGCGGCCCCGCCCGAAGCGGGCCGTGGAAGACCGTCGAGGACGTCGAACTCGCCACGCTCGGCTGGGTCCACTGGCACAACACCGCACGGCTGCACGGCTACCTCGGCGACGTCCCACCCACCGATTACGAGCAGACCTCCTACGCTGCCCCCAGGACCGACCAGCGCCCGGTCGGAATCCCAACGTGAGGGCCTCCACCGCACCCAGGGCGGCTCACGGCGTAGAGCGAGTCCAGGATCTCGGCATCAATCGAGCCGACCTTCGACTTGCCAATGAACGGCCCGACGTGCTTGTCGACGTACTCCCGGTACCCCTTGACGGTGCGCCGACCGCCGGTGTGCTGATCGAGGTAGCGTCCAGCAGCTGGTTGACGGTAGCCGTCGTCCGCGGGTTGCGCCTCTTCCTGATGTCGGCGAGGAAGCCGAGACGGACTTCCTCGGCGCGCTCCCAGGCCTTGGGTCCGGCCGGCACCGTCTCGACGAGGCTGTGCCGGCGCTTCGTGACCGGGTCCTGGCCGGCGTAGACCCGCACGCGCAGAGCCCCGCTCGGGAGCAGCTCGATGTTGCCCTTGTCGCGTGAGCGAGGGCGCACGGCCTTGGCCATGACCGGGGACGGTAGGCCGACTCGTGCCACGAACCGTGCCACGACCGAGGAGTTGCCCGGTTCGGACCATCGTCGCCGTGGGTCAGGATGGGTGGAGACGAAGGGAATCGAACCCTCAACCCCCGCCTTGCAAAGGCGGTGCTCTGCCAATTGAGCTACGTCCCCGAGGGGGATCAGGACGGGGCGGTGGGCCTCGTCGCGTCGGCCCAGACTTCCTTGGTCGGGGCCTGGTCCCGGTGCCGTCGCACGAGGAGAGCGGCCCCGGCGGCCAGGGCGAGCGCCATGAGCGTCTTCACCGCACCCCTCTCGTCGACGACCCGACCACGGTACCGCAGGGCCCGGTCGTTCCCGTCTGCTCGCGCCGCACGCCACCCGCGGGGTAGGAACCGTGCCGACGACGTCGAGGACGGGAGCGCGGATGAGCGCGACGGGGCGGGCCTACGTGGTGGGCACGTTCGACACCAAGGGCGAGGAGCTCGGCTACGTCGCCGGGCTCCTGAGGGACGCGGGGCACGCGGTGACCACAGTCGACGTGGGGACCAGCGACCCGGACGCCCGCGCCGCCGACGTCGGCCGCGGCGAGGTGGCGGGGGACGACGCGTTCACCGGCGACCGCGGCCGCTCGGTCGCGGCGATGAGCGCGGCGCTCGAGCACTGGCTCCCGGCCCGCCAGGACGTCGCCGGCGTCCTCGCGCTCGGCGGCGCCGGCGGGACGGCGATCGTCACGCCCGCCCTGCAACGGCTGCCCGTCGGCGTCCCCAAGTTCGTGGTGTCGACCGTGGCCTCGGGCAACGTCGCGCCGTACGTGGGGTCGGTCGACATGACGCTAATGTACTCGGTCACCGACGTCGCCGGGCTCAACCGCATCAGCCGCCGTGTGCTGGCCAACGCCGCGTACGCGCTCGGCGGGGCGATCGGCGCGCCGGAGCCGCCGGCGTCGGACAAGCCCGCGCTCGGGCTGACCATGTTCGGCGTCACGACGCCCTGCGTCACCGCAGTGACCGAGGCGGTCAGCGACCGCTTCGACTGCCTCGTCTTCCACGCCACCGGCACCGGCGGGCGGGCCATGGAGAAGCTCGTCGACGACCGGCTGGTCGAGGCCGTCGTCGACGTCAGCACCACCGAGATCGCCGACCTCGTGGTCGGCGGCGTCATGGCCGCCACCGAGGACCGCCTCGGGGCGATCGCGCGCACCGGCGTGCCGTGGGTCGGCTCGGTCGGCGCCCTGGACATGGTCAACTTCGGCGCGCCCGACACCGTCCCCGAGCAGTTCCGCGGGCGCACGCTCTACGAGCACAACGCCCAGGTGACGCTGATGCGCACCACGCCCGACGAGTGCCGCACCGCCGCGGGGTTCCTCGCCGACAGGCTCAACGCCTGCCCGGGCCCGGTGCGCCTGGTGCTCCCCCTCGGCGGCGTCTCGGCCCTCGACGCGCCCGGCATGCCCTTCGCGGACGCCGAGGCGGACGCCGCCCTGTTCGACACCCTGCGCGAGCGGTTCCACCCCACCGACGACCACCGCCTCGTCGAGAGCCCGCACCACGTCAACGACCCCGAGTTCGCCGCGGCGCTGGTGGCCGCGCTCGACGAGATCGCCGGAGGACGCCCGTGACCCCCACCCGCACCGAGATCCTCGAGCGCCTGCGCGCGAAGGTCGACCGGGGCGAGCCGATCGTCGGCGGTGGCGCCGGCACCGGTCTCTCCGCACGGTGCGAGGAGGAGGGCGGTATCGACCTCATCGTCATCTACAATTCCGGGCGCTACCGCATGGCGGGACGCGGTTCGCTCGCCGGATTGCTGGCCTACGGCAACGCCAACGAGATCGTCGTGGAGATGGCGCGCGAGGTCCTCCCCGTGGTGCGCCACACCCCGGTGCTCGCCGGCGTTAACGGCACCGACCCGTTCCTCATCCGCCCGCGCTTCCTGCGCGAGCTGCGCGAGCTCGGGTTCGCCGGCGTGCAGAACTTCCCCACCGTCGGCCTCATCGACGGCACCTTCAGGGTGAATCTCGAGGAGACGGGGATGGGATTCGACCGGGAGGTCGAGCTCATCGCCGCCGCCCACGAGGCGGATCTGCTGACCACGCCCTACGTGTTCTCTCCCGATGACGCCCGCGCGATGACGGCGGCCGGCGCCGACGTCGTCGTGTGCCACATGGGGCTGACCACCGGCGGTTCCATCGGGGCGCAGACGGCGAAGTCGCTGGACGACTGCGTCGCCCTCGTCGACGAATGGGCGGCCGCCGCCCGCGAGGTCCGCGACGACGTCCTCGTGCTCGTCCACGGCGGGCCCGTCTCCTCCCCCGACGACGCCGCCCACGTCCTGTCCCGCGCCCGCACCTGCCACGGCTTCTACGGCGCCAGCAGCATGGAGCGTCTGCCCACCGAGCAGGCCCTCACGGCCACGACCCGAGCGTTCGTCGCCCTGCGCCCCACCCACGACCCCGAGGAGGCCTCCTGATGCCCGACGTCACCACCAGCGCCGTCGTCCCCGCCGACGCCGAGGCCGTCTGGCGCGTCGTCCGCGACTTCGACGGCCTCCCGACCTGGCACACCGCGATCAGCGCCAGCGAGCTCGAGGGCGGCGCCCGCGGCGACCAGGTCGGCGCGGTGCGCCACCTGACGCTCGCCGACGGCGGCGCGGTGCGCGAACAGCTCGTCGCCCTCGACGACCGCGAACGGCGGCTCACCTACTCCATCCTGGAATCGCCGTTCCCGGTGCAGGACTACCGCTCGACCATGCGGGTCGAGCCCGTGACCGTCAGCGGCGAATGCGTCGTCACGTGGTCGGTGTTGTTCGACTGCGACCTCGCGGAGGCGGAGCGACTCTCTACGCTGTTCGGACGCGATGTGTTCGGCACCGGACTGAGCGATCTGGTCTCGTATTTCTCCCCCGGCGAGTGACGTCAGGCGCACAATCGAGTGCGGTGGGAACACCTCGCCATTCCTTTGCTAATGTCGCGCACGACGCCAGGAATGCCACCGCGTCGCGCACCGCAGTGAAGGAGTACGTCCCCCCATGGCGCAGAAGACCATCGTCACCCTGGTCGACGACCTGACCGGTGAAGAGGCCGAGGACATCAGCACCGTCGAGTTCGCCCTCGACGGCGTGACCTACGAGATCGACCTCGACGAGAAGAACAGCAGCAAGCTCCGCGACGCCCTCGCCGACTACGTCGCGGCCGCGCGCCGCACCGGTGGCCGGCGCGCGAGCAACGGTCGCCGTCGTTCCGGCGGCGGCGCGGGCACGGGCACGCCGCGGGCGACGTCGCCCGGCGGCTACGACCGCGAGACGTCGAAGCAGATCCGCGAATGGGCCAAGGGCCAGGGCTTCGAGGTGTCCGACCGCGGCCGCGTGCCCAACAACGTGGTCGAGGCCTGGGAGGCCCAGCGCAAGGGCTCCGACCACTCGGCGGCCTTCTCGGGCTGAGGTGACACCCCGCACGACGACGACGGCCCCGGAGCGCGATGCTCCGGGGCCGTCGTGTTCGTGGGGGTGGGCCCAGCTGGATTTGAACCAGCGACCTCGTCGTTATCAGCGACGCGCTCTAACCAACTGAGCTATGGGCCCTCGCGAGGTGCGGACACCAGGTTACCGGAGCGGCCGCGCCCGGCGTGCACGGGGATCCGCCCCCGGCACGCCTCACTCGCGCTCGGAGAGGGTCACCTCGATGCCGCCCGCGACGTCGGCCGAGATGTTGTAGATGAACGCCGAGACGCTGGCCAGCGCGGTGAACAGGATGATGTTCACGACGCCGATGACCGCGGCGACGCCGAACACCCCGCCCGCGGTGATGAGCTCGCCACCACCGCCGGCGTCGGAGGTGAGGTCCTGGTAGGTGCCGTTGAGCTGCGCCCACACGCCCATGCCGTCGAGCACCGCGTAGAGCACGCCGACCGCGAACATCCACACGAAGAACAGGGCGACGCCGAGCACGAGCGCGAGCTTGAGCACCGACCACGGGTCGAAGCGGCGCACCTGCAGGCTCGCCCGCCGCGGGGCCTTGCCGGTACGCGGACGCGCCGTCGCGAGGTCGGCCTCGTCGTAGCGCTCGCGACGGCTCTCGTCCGCGTCCTCGCGGGGCCGCAGGCCGAGCTGGTCGGGCGACAGCTGGTTGGTCGGCGCATCGATGCCCGACCCGGAGCCCGACCCGGAGCCCGAGCCCGACGAGCCCGACGTCGTCGCGCCGCCGTCCGTGGTGCCGCCCGGCCGGGCCGTACCGGACACCGGCGCCGTGCGCGAGGCGACCGGGATGCCGCCCGAGGGTGGTTTGGAGCCCTAGTGCGGGTGACCGCCGGGACCACCCTGCGGGCCGGCCTGGGGCCCGCCGGGACGGGGGAACGGGCCCGAGGGCGGGTGATGACCGCCGGGGCCACCGCGCCCACCCGGACCGCCGGGACCACCCGGCCCCCCGAGT
>CADCTH010000338.1 GCA_902805495.1 uncultured Actinomycetospora sp. | reverse complement strand
TCGTCCACCGATCGCCTCCCGATGCCGGGCGATTCTCCCGGAGCCCCGCTCCTGTCGGTCCCGGACACCGGCCGCCGCGGGCCGTCAGGTGGTGGCGGTCCGGCGGCGCCGGCGGCCCCCTCCCGACGCGTCGTCGGTTCCCAGGACGTATGACTGTACGAGGTGGTTCCACCGACACGATCGGCAGACCTCCACGACGTGGACGGTGAACTCGCTGATCGCATCCGCCAGACGGCTGATCTCGTCGGCGGATCGGGCGGATCCGGCCGCCGCACCGAGGCGTTCACCGAAGATCCACAGCACTTCGGTGAGGGGTTCGCGGTGGCACAGCGGGCAGGTCCGCGTGGTGGGCCGGCCGTGGAACGAGGCGGCCCGGAGCAGGTAGGCGCCGGCGTCGCAGGCGTCCGCGGTGGGCACGCGGCCGGCCGCGACGGCGGCGATCGCCGCGCGGCGCTGCAGCGCGTAGTCGACCACCTGACGGGCTCCCGGCACGGCTCCAGCGTAGCCATCGCCGAGCCCCGCGTCCCCTGCTCGCGGGCCCCGGGGAGGCGCTCCGGAGGGCCCGCGGGTGTGACGAGATCGTCCTCCCGTCACCCGTGATGTATCGCGGCGATACAGTCGGCCGCGAGTCGCGCGACGGCGCGACCTCCGACGACCGGGCGGGAGGTGGCCGTGCTCGAACTCGCGGTGCTCGGCCTCCTGCACGAAGCCCCGATGCACGGCTACCAACTGCGCAAGCAGCTGCACGCCCGCCTCGGCACCTTCCGCGCGTTCTCCTGGGGCTCCCTGTACCCGACCCTCCGTCGACTCCAGCGCGCCGGGCTCATCGCGGAGACCGGTGAGGCCGGGGGCGAGGCCACCGAGGAGGGCGTCGAGCCGCCCGCGTCCACCCGTGCCCGCGGATCGTGGGGACGGCGCGGTCGCCGGGTCTTCGAGCTCACGGCCGACGGCAAGGACCGGTTCGACGAGCTGGTCGCCGAGGCCGGGCCGCAGACGTGGGACGACGAGAGCTTCGGCGTCCACCTGGCCTTCTTCTCCCGGACGCCGGTCGAGGTGCGCATGCGCATCCTCGAGGGCCGGCGCCGCCGGGTGGAGGAGCGGCGCGAGGGCCTGCGCTCGACGCTGTCGCGCGCCAGCGAGCAGATCGACCACTACACCCGCGAGCTGCACCGCCTCGGGCTCGAGTCCACCGAGCGCGAGGTCCGGTGGCTCAACGAGCTCATCGACGCCGAGCGCAGCGGAGCACGACCCGACGCGGCCGGGACCCCGGACGAGGTGCCCGCACCCCGTCCGCCGTCCGAGAGCGACGCCTGAGACCACAGGTCCGTCCAGCACCCGTCACCCCCGAGGAAGAGACAAGAGGAGAACACCCATGGGTTCGGTCCGAGTGGCGATCGTCGGCGTGGGCAACTGCGCCGCGTCCCTCGTGCAGGGCGTGACCTACTACGCCGAGGCCGACCCGGCCGCCCGTGTGCCGGGTCTCATGCACGTCGACTTCGGCGGCTACCACGTCGGCGACCTCGAGTTCGTCGCGGCGTTCGACGTCGACGCGAAGAAGGTGGGCCAGGACCTGGCCGACGCCATCGTCGCGTCCGAGAACAACACGATCAAGATCGCCGATGTGGCGCCCACCGGCGTCACCGTGCAGCGCGGTCCCACGATGGACGGCCTCGGGCGCTACTACCGCGAGACGATCACCGAGGCCGACGGCGACCCCGTCGACGTCGTCGCCGCCCTGCGCGAGGCGCAGGCCGACGTGCTGGTGTCGTACCTGCCGGTGGGCAGCGAGGACGCCGACCGCTTCTACGCCCAGTGCGCGCTCGACGCCGGCGTCGGCTTCGTCAACGCCCTGCCGGTGTTCATCGCCTCGGACCCCGAGTGGGCGAAGAAGTTCACCGACGCCGGGGTGCCGATCGTCGGCGACGACATCAAGTCCCAGGTCGGCGCGACGATCACCCACCGCGTGCTGGCCAAGCTCTTCGAGGACCGCGGCGTGCAGCTCGACCGCACGATGCAGCTCAACGTCGGCGGCAACATGGACTTCCGCAACATGCTCGAGCGCGAGCGCCTGGAGTCCAAGAAGACGTCCAAGACCAACTCGGTGACCTCGCAGATCGACCGCGACATGGGCGCGGGCAACATCCACATCGGCCCGTCGGACCACGTCGCGTGGCTCGACGACCGCAAGTGGGCCTACGTGCGCCTCGAGGGCCGCGCGTTCGGCGACGTGCCGCTCTCGCTCGAGTACAAGCTCGAGGTGTGGGACTCGCCGAACTCCGCGGGCATCATCATCGACGCGGTCCGCGCGGCCAAGATCGCGATGGACCGGGGCATCGGCGGCCCGCTGCTCGCCCCGTCGTCGTACTTCATGAAGTCGCCGCCCGAGCAGTACCGCGACTCGGTGGCCTACGACCGCGTCGAGGAGTTCATCCGCGGCGAGCGCGGCCCGGCCTGACGCACCACGCGACGCACCCACGCGACACACGACGAAGGGCCCCACCGGTCTCCGGTGGGGCCCTTCGCGTGTCGCGTCAACGGACGATGTTGACCAGGCGCCCGGGCACGACGATGACCTTGCGCGGCTCGGCGCCCCCGAGCAGTTAGACGACCTTGGGGTCGGCGAGGGCGGCCGCGCGCACCGCGTCCTCGTCCGCGTCGGCCGGCACGGTGATGCGCGAGCGGACCTTGCCGTTGATCTGGATCGGGTACTCGACGGTGTCCTCGACCAGCAGCGCCGGGTCGGCCTCCGGGAACGGCGCGAAGGCCAGCGTGTCCGGGTGGCCCAGCCGCGACCACAGCTCCTCGGCCAGGTGCGGGCACAGCGGCGCGAGCATGAGCAGCAGCGGCTCGAGCACCGAGCGCGGGGTGCCGCCCGCCGGGTAGGTCTTGGTCAGGTGGTTGGTCAGCTCGATGAGCTTCGCGACCGCGGTGTTGTAGTGCATCGCGGGCAGGTCGGTGCGCACCCCGTCGATGGCCTTGTGCAGCGCCGTGAGCGTGTCGCGGTCGGGCTCGGCGTCGGCGTCGCGCAGCTCGCCGGTCTGCTCGTCCACCGCGAGGCGCCACACGCGCTGCAGGAAGCGGTGCGAGCCGACGACGTCGCGTGTCGACCAGGGCCGCGAGGCCTCCATCGGGCCCGTCGACATCTCGTAGAGACGGAAGGTGTCGGCGCCGTAGACCGCGCACATGTCGTCGGGCGTCACGACGTTGCGCAGCGACTTGCCCATCTTCCCGTACTCCTGGCGCACGGGCTCGCCGTTCCACGTGAATCCGGTCGGGGCGTCGGCGGACTCGACGACCTCCTCGGCCGGCACGTACACGCCGCGCGCGTCGGTGTACGCCCAGGCCTGGACGTAGCCCTGGTTGAACAGGCGGCGGAACGGCTCCGACGACGACACGTGGCCGAGGTCGTAGAGCACCTTGTGCCAGAACCGGGCGTAGAGCAGGTGCAGCACGGCGTGCTCGACGCCGCCGACGTAGAGGTCGACGCCGCCCGGGTCGCCCGGGCCCTGCGGGCCGAGCCAGTAGCGCTCGACGTCGGGGTCGACGAAGCGCTCCGCGTTGTGCGGGTCGAGGTAGCGCAGGTAGTACCAGCACGAGCCCGCCCACTGCGGCATCGTGTTGGTCTCGCGGACGTAGTCGGCGAAGCCGCGCTCCGGGTCCGACGGCAGGTCCTCGGCGAACGCCACCCACTCCGTCGCCCGGGCCAGCGGGGACTCCGGCGAGGAGTCGCGGTCGTCGGGGGCGAACGACTTGGGCGAGTAGTCCTCGACGTCGGGCAGCAGCACCGGCAGGTCGGCGTCGGGCAGCGCGCGCGGGATCGACGGGCCGCCGTCGGTCTCGCCGTCGGCGACGTACGCCACGGGGAACGGCTCGCCCCAGTAACGCTGGCGGGAGAACAGCCAGTCGCGCAGCTTGTACTGCACCACCGGCTCGCCCGCGCCCCGGCCCGACAGCCACGTCGTGATCGTGGCCTTGGCCTCGTCGACGTCGAGCCCATCGAGGCTGACCTCGTCGTTGGCCGAGTTGATCGCCGGCCCGGCGCCGACGTAGGCCTCGCCGTCGAAGCCCTCCGGCGGCTGGACCGTGCGGCGGATCGGCAGGCCGAAGACGGTGGCGAAGTCCCAGTCGCGCTGGTCCTGGCCGGGGACGGCCATGATCGCGCCGGTGCCGTAGCCCATGAGGACGTAGTCGGCGACGAAGACCGGCAGCGGCTCGCCGTCGACGGGGTTGGTGGCCCAGGCGCCGGTGAAGACGCCGGTCTTGTCGCGGGCCTCCTGGCGCTCGAGGTCCGAGCGCTGGGCGACGACGCCGCGGTAGGCCGCGACCGCCTCGGCCGGGGCGTCGCCGCCGCCGGTCCAGCGCCCGTCGAGCTCCTCGCCGGTGTTGGGCGCCGGCCAGGCGTCTCCGACCAGCGCGTCGACCATCGGGTGCTCGGGGGCGAGCACGAGGTAGGTCGCACCGAACAGGGTGTCGGGGCGCGTGGTGAACACCTCGATGTCGC
>CADCTH010000337.1 GCA_902805495.1 uncultured Actinomycetospora sp. | reverse complement strand
CGCTCGCCGCGGCCGGCGGGGTCGGCGTGCTCGTCGTGCCCGCGGCCGGCACCGCCGCGCGCGCCACCGAGCAGCTGCGCGAGCACGAGGTGCCCGTGCACCTGGCCGCCGAGGGCCTGCTCGGGTCGCCGGAGCCCGGCGTGGTGACGATCGTGCGCGGGTCGCTCGCCGACGGCCTCACCGCCGCCGGCACCGGCCTGGTCGTGCTCACCGAGTCCGACCTCACCGGCGCCCGGCCGGGCACCGAGGGCACCGTCAAGCGCGCCGCGGTCAAGCGGCGCAACGCGGTCGACCCGCTGACGCTGCAGCCCGGCGACTACGTGGTCCACGCCCAGCACGGCATCGGCAAGTTCGTCGAGATGACCCAGCGCACCACCGGCGTCGGCCCGGCGCGCACCACCCGTGAGTACCTGGTGCTCGAGTACGCGTCGTCCAAGCGCGGCCAGGC
Organism: uncultured Actinomycetospora sp.; assembly: GCA_902805495.1. Taxonomy (GTDB): domain Bacteria; phylum Actinomycetota; class Actinomycetes; order Mycobacteriales; family Pseudonocardiaceae; genus Actinomycetospora. Next base: position 3,634 of record CADCTH010000337.1, on the reverse strand, counting down.
TTCCGACCGGCTGTTCGTGCCCACCGACCAGCTCGACCAGGTCAGCCGCTACGTCGGCGGCGAGCTGCCGACGCTGAACAAGCTCGGCGGCTCCGACTGGTCGAAGACCAAGTCGCGGGCGCGCAAGGCGGTCCGCGACATCGCGGCCTCCCTGGTGCAGCTCTACGCGGCCCGCCAGTCGGCGCCGGGGCACGCGTTCGCGCCCGACACCCCGTGGCAGCGGGAGATGGAGGACGCGTTCCCGTTCACCGAGACCCCCGACCAGGCCTCGGCCATCGACGAGGTCAAGGCCGACATGGAGAAGGCGGTCCCGATGGACCGCGTCATCTCCGGGGACGTGGGCTACGGCAAGACCGAGATCGCGGTGCGCGCGGCGTTCAAGGCGGTGCAGGACGGCAAGCAGGTCGCGGTGCTGGTGCCCACCACGCTGCTCGCCCAGCAGCACCTGCAGACGTTCACCGACCGCATGCACCACTTCCCGATCACGGTGAAGGGCCTGTCGCGGTTCACGCCGGCCAAGGAGGTCGACGGCATCCTGCGCGGCCTGGCCGACGGCAGCGTCGACGTCGTCGTCGGCACCCACCGGCTGCTGCAGACCGGGGTGGCGTGGAAGGACCTCGGCCTCGTGGTCATCGACGAGGAGCAGCGCTTCGGCGTCGAGCACAAGGAGCACATCACCGGCCTGCGCGCGGCCGTCGACGTGCTGTCGATGTCGGCGACGCCGATCCCGCGCACGCTGGAGATGAGCCTCGCCGGCATCCGCGAGATGTCGACCATCCTCACCCCGCCCGAGGAGCGCCACCCGACGCTGACCTACGTCGGCGCCTACGACGAGAAGCAGGTCGCCGCCGCGATCCGCCGCGAGCTGCTGCGCGACGGGCAGGTCTTCTACATCCACAACCGCGTGCAGTCGATCGACGACGCCGCCGCGCGGGTGCGCCGCCTCGTGCCCGAGGCGCGGGTGGCCACCGCCCACGGGCAGATGGCCGAGGAGCGCCTGGAGCGCACGGTCAACGAGTTCTGGGAGCGCGAGCACGACGTGCTCGTGTGCACCACGATCGTCGAGAACGGCCTGGACATCTCCAACGCCAACACCCTGATCGTCGAGCGGGCCGACACGCTCGGGCTCTCGCAGCTCCACCAGCTCCGCGGCCGGGTGGGACGCAGCCGCGAGCGGGGCTACGCCTACTTCCTCTACCCGGCCGACCAGCCGCTCACCGAGACCGCGCACGACCGCCTCGCCACCGTCGCGCAGCACTCCGAGCTCGGCGCGGGCACCGCGGTGGCCATGAAGGACCTCGAGATCCGGGGTGCGGGCAACATCCTCGGCGCCGAGCAGTCCGGCCACATCGCGGGCGTGGGCTTCGACCTCTACATGCGCCTGGTCGGCGAGGCCGTCGAGGCGTTCAAGGCCCACGCGGGCGCGGGCGGACCCGACGAGGAGCCGCTGGCGGAGGTGCGCGTCGACCTCCCGATCGACGCCCACGTGCCGCACGACTACGTCGACACCGAGCGCCTGCGCCTCGACGTCTACCGCAAGATCGCGGAGGCCACGGACGGCGCCGCGCTCGACGCCGTGCGCGAGGAGCTGGTCGACCGCTACGGGGAGCCGCCGACGCCGGTGACCAACCTGCTCGCCGTCGCCGCGTTCCGCCACGCGTGCCGGGCCCACGGCATCACCGAGGTGGCGGGGCAGGGCAACCAGATCCGCCTGGCCCCGGTCGACCTGCCCGACTCGGCGCAGATGCGGCTCAAGCGCCTGCACCCCCGCGCGCAGTACAAGCCGGCCTCGCGGACGTTGTCGCTCCCGCGGCCGGTGGCGGGCCAGGACGGGCGCGGTCCCGTGCGCATGGGCGCGGCGCCCCTGCGCGACCTCGAGCTCCTCGCCTGGTGCGAGCAGCTGTTCGGCCAGCTCTTCCCGGCGCCGGCGGCCGCGACCACCTGACCCGCGTCAGCAGCCGAGCTTGCGGCGCACCCGCGCGGCGAGGGCGTCGAGGTCGGCCAGCTGGCGCGCGGTGACCCGCACGACGTCCCACCCGAGGTCGTCGAGTCCCGCGTCGCGGTCGAGGTCGCGGCCGTGCCGCGTCAGCGAGCGGTGCTCCTCGCCGTCGTACTCCAGTGCCAGCGGGGGCCCGCCCGACGGTGGACGGGGCCAGGCGAGGTCGAGCCGGGCACCGCGGCCGGACGGCAGGCGGACCGGGTACTGCGCGACCGGTCGGGGTACGCCGCGCAGCACGAGCCCGACCCGCATGCGGCTCTCCGGCAGTGACTCGGCCAGCGGCTCCACGAGGTCGAGCACCGCCCGCACCTGGACGAGCCCCCGCGCTCGCGGGTGCGCGGCCGCCACCGCCGCGAGCTCGGCCCGACCGAACCGCCAGGCGTGGGCGAGCGCGTCGACGGCGGCGACGGCCTCGGGCAGCGGACTGCGGCGCGCGAGGTCGAACGCCGTTCGCCGCGGGGTGGTCACGCGGGCCTGTCGGCACCACGTGACCTCGTCGGGCAGGAGCCGGTCCTGCCGGACCGTCACCCCGCCCCACCCGCGCCGGTGCACCTCGCCCACGACGACCTCCTCGTCGTGCCAGGGGCAATCGACGCCCCACGCCGCCGCGGCCGAGGGTCCGGCCACCACCGCCCCGGGCCCGGCCCACACCCAGAGGCCCTGCACGCGGACCCCGACGCCGTCGGGGACGCCGGATCCCACGTAGGTGTCGGGCCGCAGCCAGGTGAACTCGCCGCTGCGCAGGCGAGCCCAGGTCACGTCGCCACGGGCGACGGCGAGCGATCCGCGGAAGGGGTCGGCGGAGCGCGAGGTCAAGCGGGTCACACGGGGTTCGACGCACGAGCTGGGCGATCCGCTCCACCGCAGGCGGATCTCGTGATCACCAGGCCCGTGCGGTCACAGAGGAGATCGACTTCGACCGTGGGGGCCTGGTGATCACCGGAGCGGCCCCGGTGCGCCACGCGATCCCGGCCGGCGGGGCCGGGCGCGGGGACCCCGCCGGACGAGTGAGAAGGTGACCGCCGTGCGTCGTCTGCCTGCGGTCCTCGTGTCCGTCGTGGCCCTGCTCGTGCTCGCCGGGTGCGGGTCGGGTCCGGACCGCGTGGGCGCGGCGGCGGTCGTCGGCGACCAGGTGATCCCGGTCGAGGAGATCCAGGCCCGGCTCCGCACGGCGGTGCCCGACCTCCGGGTGGCGGTCGACCAGCAGAACGCGTCGCAGGGCACCGCGCCTGGCGCGCCGATCCCGCCCGCGCTGCTCGCGCAGGAGTCGCGGCGCCTGGTGACCGTGCGGGTGCTGCACACGCTCATCGCCGAGCAGTCCCGTCGCGACGGGGTGGTCGTGTCGCCGGCGCAGGTGGACGCGGCGCTGGCGCGGGCCGGCGAGGCCGAGGCCGCGGCGCGGGGGAGCGGGTTCGACCCGGCCACGATCCGCGAGCTGGTCGGCGACCAGATCGCCGCCGCCGAGCTCGGCCGGCGGGTGTTCGACCGCCTCACGGTCACCGTCGACTACGCCGGCACCCGCGACCGCGCGTCGGCGGAGGCCCTGGCCGCGCGCGTCGCCGCCGACCCGGCGCGCGCCGCGGAACTGTTCGCGGCCCAGGGCGGGGGAGCGGGCGCCGCGGGGCTCTCGCTGCG
>CADCTH010000336.1 GCA_902805495.1 uncultured Actinomycetospora sp. | reverse complement strand
CGCGACTTCGCCGCGGACCTGCGCGACGAGCGCGACCCGGCGGACCGCAGCCAGGCCGAGGCGCGGGTGCGCGCCAACCGCGACCTGCTCACACCGTCGCTGCGCGCCCGCCAGGAGCTGGTCGCCGACCTCGCGCAGCGCGGCCACCAGGTGCTCGTCGGCGAGGCCGGCGTCGGCAAGTGCACGTTGGCCGTCGAGCACTTCGGGCGGCTGCACCGCGACGGGGCCGTCACCGTCCTCGACGCCGACCCCGGCGACGGCGAGCGCGCCGTCGAGGCCGTCGCCCGCCTCGCCGAGCGCCCCCCGACACGCCCGCACCTGGTGGTGCTGCGGGGGCTCGCGCACCTGACGCCGCTCTCGGCGCGCCGTCTCGACGAGGCGCTGCGGCTGCTGCTCGCCCGCTCCGAGACGGTCGCGGCCGTCGCGTGCCTCGACACCACCTCGGTCGACGCGAGCCGCCCCTACGGCCTGCTGCTGCGCCACTTCCACGAGACCGTGCGCGTCCCGGCGCTGCGCCACCGCGCCGACGAGCTCGGCGACATCGCCCAGGCCGTGCTGCGGACGATGGGCGGTGGGCGCTCGCTGCGGCTGTCCCACCAGGTCGTGCGGGTGCTCGAGGGCTACGCGTGGCCGGGCAACATCAGTGAGCTCGAGGACGTGCTGCGCTACGTCGTGGCCCGCAAGCCGGTCGGGGTCGTCCAGGCCCCCGACCTGCCCGCCCTGTGCTTCACCCGGCGCGCCCCGCGGCTGTCGATGCTGGAGACCGCGCAGGCCGACGCGATCATCCAGGCGCTCTACGAGGCACGCGGCAACCGCTACCGGGCCGCTGCCCTGCTCGGGATCGCCCGCTCGTCGCTCTACCGCAAGATCGACGCGTTCGGGATCAGCTACATCGCGTGAGGTGCGCTGCGCGCACGTGAGCACTTCTTGGTGTTGCAGCACCGAGAAGTGCTCACGTGCGCGGAGCGCACCCGGTGTCCCGGTTCCGGGACGGGTGGCGGCCGCGGCTCTGCTCGGCGGCCAGGGATCGTCCCAGGATGGGACAGACCGGTGTGTCCGGCGCCACTAGCGTCGATCGTCGGCGGGGGCGACGAGCGCGACGGAGGCGGACGATGAAGGCACTGGTGTACCACGGTCCCGGCAACAAGGCCTGGGAGGACGTCCCGGACGCCCGGGTGCAGGAGCCGACCGACGTCGTGGTCAAGGTCGACACCACCACGATCTGCGGCACCGACCTCCACATCCTGCAGGGCGACGTGGCCGCCGTGACCGACGGCCGCATCCTCGGCCACGAGGCGGTCGGGACGATCACCGAGGTCGGCGACGCCGTCCGCGGCTTCTCGGTCGGCGACCGCGTGCTCGTCCCGGCGATCACCAAGTGCGGCCGCTGCGAGTACTGCCAGCGCGGGATGCCCTCCCACTGCCAGACCGTCGGCGGCATCGGCTGGATCTTCGGCCACCTCATCGACGGCACGCAGGCCGAGCTCGTGCGCGTCCCCTACGCCGACACCTCGCTCTACGCGGTGCCGACGGGGGTCAGCAACGAGCAGGCGATCTTCCTCGCCGACTCGCTGCCCACCGGCTACGAGGTCGGCGTGCTCGCCGGCGGCGTGCGCCCGGGCAACACCGTCGCCGTGGTCGGCGCCGGCGCGGTCGGGCTGTCCGCGGTGCTGACGACGGGCCTGTGGGGCGCGTCGAAGGTCATCGCGATCGACTCGAACAAGTTCCGCCTGGAGAAGGCGCGCGAGTTCGGCGCCACCGACACCGTCGAGGTCGGCCCGGGCACGGTCGGCGACGTCATCGCCCTCACCGACGGGCTCGGCGTCGACGTCGCCATCGAGGCCGTCGGCTACCCGGAGACCCTGCTGACCGCGGCCTCGCTCGTCCGGCCCGGCGGGACGATCGCCAACGTCGGCGTGCACGGGACGCCGGTCGAGCTGCCGATGCAGGACATGTGGATCAGCAACGTCACGCTGACCATGGGCCTCGTCGACACCGTGTCCATCCCGACCCTGCTCAAGATGGTCGCCTCCGGCCGCATCCCGGCCGAGAAGATGGGCACGCACACCTTCACCTTCGACCAGATGGACGAGGCCTACCGGGTCTTCGCCGACGCGGCGGCCAACCTCGCCCTCAAGGTGGTCATCACGCCCTGAGCGCGCCGTCTGGTGCAGCGAACGCCCTATCGGCGTGCTCCCCTGACTCGTTGCTTCTAGGCGCACGAAGTCCGCGTTGATCATCGGCGGCGGGCGCATGATCGCTCCGGGTGCTCCGACGACCCCGTGTGACGGGGTCGTGGGAGCACCGGGGGCGATCACGGTCCGGTCGGCGGGGTCAGAGCACGGCGACCAGGACCACGAGGCCGACGACGACCAGCAGCGCGAGGCGCCCGACCCAGGTCAGGAGGGCGGCGGAGGACTCCAGCTGCGCGGCGACGAGGAACGGGTCCTGCGTGCTGCCCAGCGCCGGGGAGGGCTGCGGCTGCGGTGCGACCCGCGGCTCGGCGGTCCGCGGGCGCGGCAGGGCGATCTCGCTGGCGGTGCCGAGGGTCCGGTCGGTGCCGGGCACGTGCGCGATCATGGTGGCTCTCCCCGCGGAGTCGTCGATCTCGTCCACCGGCAGTTCGAGGCCCCGGGGTCGGCCGTTATCGGATCTCCGACCGTGTCCGCCGAACGAGTGGCGACACGCCGTCGATCGAGATGACGGGCGCGCGTCAGCTCCCGCGCGTGCGGCGTTCCCCCAGCTCCAGGGCGATGAAGGCGTCCACCATTGCGGTGAACGTCGCCGCCACCACGTCCGGGTGCACGCCCTCCTCGACCGCGCGGTCGCGCACCCGCGCCAGGAGCGCGGCGCGGCGGTCGGGCGCGCGCACCGCCGCGTCGTCGGCCTTGAAGGTCGCCGCCGCCTCGACCTGCTCCTGGCGCTGCGCGAGGAGCGCGACGATCTGGTCGTCGATGCGGTCGATGGCGGCGCGCACGTCGTCGAGGGACATGCCCCGCGATCGTGCCTCTACCTCGGTGAGGGCACCAGGCGTCGGGTCGTCGCGGCGTAGTCGACGTATCCCGGGAGGTCCCGGCGCAGGAGCGCGTCCTCGGCGTCCATGCGGTGCTCGTACGCCGTGCCGACGGCCGTGGCGGTCAGGGCCAGGGCGGTGACGTTGCGGGCGCTGAAGGCCGCGCCGACGCAGATAAGGAGGGCGCCCAGGTACCCGGGGTGGCGGACGTACCGGTACGGCCCCGTGCGCACCACCGGCTGCTCGTCGACGACCCGCAGCGTGCGCGCGTAGTGCCCGTGCAGCTCGCGCATCGCCCAGAACCGCAGCCCGACGCCGGCCGCCTCGACACCGAGCCCGAGGGGCCCGGTGAACCACGGCAGCCGGACCGTCCCTGCCCCGAGGAGCGGGCTGACCAGGATCGCGGCCGCCGACACCGCGTAGCCGCGGGGCAGCTCGCGCCGGAAGGGGTCGTCCTCGGCGGTGCGCGGGTCGTCCGCGACGACCTCGGGACGCAGCGCCTCGACCGCCCGCATGCAGGCGAAGGCACCGCCGAGGCCCACGGCGGCCCAGGCGAGGTCACGGAGCGGGCGCCCGGCGCTCAGGGCGCGATCTCGCTGTTGTGCCGGCGGTAGATCTCGGCGAGCTGCGCGGGG
>CADCTH010000335.1 GCA_902805495.1 uncultured Actinomycetospora sp. | reverse complement strand
GGGCTCGCGAACTTCGTCGGCAAGCCGGTGTCGCAGTTCTTCCGCGAGTTCGAGGGCAACCTCGACCCGAGCACGGCGCACGGCTCCGGCGACGTGAAGTACCACCTGGGCGCCGAGGGCAAGTTCTTCCGGATGTTCGGCGACGGCGAGACCACGGTGTCGCTGACCAGCAACCCGTCGCACCTCGAGGCCGTCGACCCTGTGATGCAGGGCATCGCGCGGGCCAAGCAGGAAATGCTCGACAAGGGCCCCGACGGCTTCACGGTGCTGCCGGTGGTCATGCACGGCGACGCCGCGTTCGCCGGCCAGGGCGTGGTGGCCGAGACGCTGAACCTCGCGCTGCTGCGCGGCTACCGCACCGGCGGCACGGTGCACGTCGTCGTCAACAACCAGGTCGGCTTCACCACCGCGCCCGAGCACACCCGCTCGACGCACTACTGCACCGACGTCGCCAAGATGATCGACGCGCCGGTCTTCCACGTGAACGGCGACGACCCGGAGGCCTGCGTCTGGGTGGCGCGCCTCGCCGTCGAGTTCCGCGAGCGCTGGCACTCCGACGTCGTGATCGACATGATCTGCTACCGGCGACGGGGCCACAACGAGGGCGACGACCCCTCGATGACCCAGCCGGAGATGTACGACGTCATCGACGCCAAGCGCTCGGTGCGCAAGACCTACACCGAGTCGCTGATCGGCCGCGGCGACATCTCGCTCGAGGAGGCCGAGCACGCGCTGCGCGACTACGGCAGCCAGCTCGAGCACGTGTTCAACGAGGTCCGCGAGCTGGAGAAGGCCGACCCCGCGCCGAGCCCGTCGGTCGAGTACGAGCAGGCGGTGCCGAACTCCCTGCAGACGGCGGTGCCGCTCGAGGTCATCCAGCGCATCGCCCGCGCGCACGTCGACCTGCCCGAGGGCTTCGCGGTGCACCCGCGCGTCAAGCCGGTGCTCGAGCGCCGCAGCAAGGCCGCGGCGGCCGACAGCGAGGAGAACATCGACTGGGCCTACGCCGAGCTGCTGGCGTGGGGGTCGCTGCTCATCGACGGCAAGCTGGTGCGGCTGTCCGGCCAGGACTCGCGGCGCGGGACGTTCGTCCAGCGCCACTCGGTGGTCATCGACCGCCACACCGGGGCGGAGTACTACCCGCTGCGCAACCTGACCGCCGACCAGGGCAAGTTCATGCCCTACGACTCGGCGCTCTCGGAGTTCGCCGCGGTCGGCTTCGAGTACGGCTACTCGGTGGCCAACACCGACGCGCTGGTGCTGTGGGAGGCGCAGTTCGGCGACTTCGTCAACGGCGCCCAGTCGATCGTCGACGAGTTCATCTCGTCCGGCGAGGCCAAGTGGGGCCAGACCTCGTACGTCGTGCTGCTGCTGCCGCACGGCCACGAGGGCCAGGGGCCCGACCACACCTCGGGGCGCATCGAGCGGTTCCTGACCCTGTGCGCCGAGGGCTCCATGACCGTCGCGGTGCCGTCGAGCCCCGCGAACTACTTCCACCTGCTGCGCCGGCACGCCACGGACGGCGTGCGCCGCCCGCTGATCGTGTTCACGCCGAAGTCGATGCTGCGGAACAAGGCGGCGGTGAGCCGGGTCGAGGACTTCACCTCGGGCGGTTACCGGCCGATCCTCGACGACCCCGCGTTCGCCGAGGGCGGCACCGACGGCGTCACCCGGGTCCTGCTGTGCGCCGGCAAGATCTACTACGAGCTGGTCGCGGCGCGCGAGAAGGCGGGCCGCACGCACGACACCGCGATCGTGCGGATGGAGCAGCTCTACCCGCTGGCCACCGAGGAGCTCGCCGCGGTCCTCGACCGGTACCCGAACGCCGGCCAGGACGTCCGCTGGGTGCAGGAGGAGCCGGCCAACCAGGGTGCCTGGCCGTTCCTGGGCCTGTGGCTGCCGGAGCGGATGAACGGCCGGCTGCCCTCCCTCAAGCGCGTCTCCCGGCGCCGCATGGCCGCTCCGGCCGCCGGTGTGGCCAAGGTGCACGAGGTGGAGCAGAAGGCGCTCATCGCCGAGGCACTCTCGGACTGACGGTGTACTTCACCGACCGCGGGATCGAGGAGCTCGAGGACCGGCGGGGCGAGGAGGAGGTCAGCCTGGCCTGGCTGGCCGACCGCCTCCGCGCCTTCGTCGACGCCCACCCCGAGCACGCGGGCGCCGCCGACCGCTTCGCGACGTTCCTCGCGCGCGACGACGAGGACGTCGAGTAGCGGCTATCCCCGCACGGACCCGGGCACGGGCTTGGGCACCGTCTCGGCGAGGACCGCGTGGAGGACGAGCCTCTCGCGGGCGGAGAAGCGCGGGTGGCAGGTGGTCAGGGTCAGCAGGTGCGCCGGCTCGTCCGGGACGAGGTCTCCTCGGCCCGGCACCGGGGCGATGACGTCGGTCCGGGTCGGCGGGACGACCTCGCGCCCGGCGAGCCCGACGTACGGACCGGAGAGCGCAACGACCCCGTCGCAGGCGGTCGCGGCGTCGGGCAGCACCCGGTAGACCAGCCACCGGTCGCGGGTCTCGAGGACGACCTCCTCGCAGGCGACGAGGGTGCCGAGGCCGTCGAAGGGCGCGCCGTGACCGACCCGGTGCGCGGCGATCGCGACGTTGCCGGCCTCGCCGGGCAGCGCGGTACCGGTGTAGTGGCCCGGACCGTCCGCGAGCACCTCCTCGTCGGTGCCCTCGAGCACCGTGTACGACCAGTCCGGGCCGAGGGCGGGGATGCGGATACGGGCGACGGGCTCGCCGCGCCGCGGGGCGTCATCGGCCGTCGGCACCGCGACGACCGGGGTGGCCCACGCCTGGTCGAGGAGACGCGAGGCCGTGTGCTGGGCGCGGTCGGCCGCCACGCCGGTGCCGTAGAGCTCGTGGCCGGCGTAGAGCAGGACGACGACGCCGAGGGCCACCAGCACCAGCGCGACACCCCGCACGAGCCGCCGGGCGGCCGACCGCCCGTCTCTACCGCTGCCCACGCGGCACCAGACGCAGGAGCGCGAACCCGGCCGCGAGCAGCGTCAGGGCCGACACGATCAGCCAGAGCAGGGGCAGGCCGGTGTAGGCCAGGGTGGCGGCCGGTGCGCCGGCGGCGAGGGCTGTACTGCCGATCTTCCCGTACATCTCAGCTCCCGTGGATGTCGTTGGCGTGGTGCCAGGTGGTGCTGCGGCGGAACAGCGAGTCCGCCGCCGCGCGCAGGTAGACGGCCTGCTGGAACAGGTCGTAGGCGAACTCGATGACGATCGGGGCGGCGAGGGCCATCGCCGTCGGCCCCCGCCGCCGCACTGTCCACACGCGCTCGGTGACGAACAGGGCGGGCACCAGGCACCAGACCCCCTGGGGAAGCCCGAGCCACCCCATCGCACCGAAGATCCCGGTGGCGACGAGGAACAGCGCGACGGCGACGATGCCGAGGTACATGGCCACCTGCTTGGCGATGTAGGGCAGCGTGGTCCGGCTGACGCCGTAGTGGCGCAGGTTCTCGATCGCGCCGCGCTGCCAACGCACGCGCTGCCGCCAGAGCGCCGACCAGGTGGGCATGATCTCGGTGAGCACGCCGCACGGCCGCGGGGAGAGCGCTGCCCAGCCCAGGGTCTTGACCGCGAGGGTGATCTCGTTGTCCTCGGTCAGCGCGAGGGTGTCGTAGACCTGCCCGGGCCGGCCCGGCACCGTGGTCCCCCGGGCCGCGGCGACCGCGCGCAGGATAGGGACGCGGAACACGCTGGCCGTGCCGGACAGCACCACCGCGCGACCCTTCTTGCGGGCGACCTCGCGGGCGTAGCGGGCGTACTCGTTGCGCTGCAGGGCGCCCACGAGCCCCCCGCCGGGCTCGCCGTAGAACACGCCCCCGACGGCGCCGACTCCGGCGTGGGCGGTGAGGCGGTCCACGGCGACGGTGAAGAAGTTCGGGACGATCATCGAGTCGGCGTCCATCACGGCGACCAGCTCGTCGTCCCCGAGCCGGGGCAGCAGCCCGGCCAGGGCCTGGTTGAGCGCCCCGGCCTTCTTCTCGCGGTTGCCCTCGGTGATCAGGACGTCGGCCCCGAGGCTCCGGGCGACAGACACCGTGCCGTCGGTGCAGTTGTCGGCGACGACGACCACCCGGGTCGGCGCCAGGGCCTGCCAGCGCAGCGAGGCCAGCGCCGCGGGGAGCGCCGCCTCCTCGTTGTGCGCCGGGATCAGCACGGTCAGCAGCGGCCCCATGGAGGTCGGGGTGCGCCAGGCCGGGTAGGGCAGGGCCCCGGCGAGGCGCAGGATGGTCCCGAGACGCCGGTGGGTGTGCTCGCGCGGCCAGCGCAGCGCACCGTGCCGTGCGGTCGGGACCACCCGCGAGGGCGCGAGGTCGACGGACGAGGACACAGGGTGCTCCCGGGGACGAGGACCCGGTGTTGTCCAGGTCGCTGATGACCCGCTGTCGGACCTCTGGGGGGACTTGTTAGCCCAAATGCCGCTGTTGCCACCCGAAAGCGTGGTGAGTCGATGTCACCGCGTCATCATCGTGAGAGAGCTGCGTCCGCGACCAGGGCATCCGGGGGACCCCGCTCCCCGACGGCGGCGGTCAGGCGATGCCCGCCGAGGCGAGCCAGTCGCGGGCGACCTGGGCGGGGTCGGGGCGGTCGGGGCCGGCGAGGCGGCGGTTGAGGTCGGTCAGCGTCGCGGTGTCGAGGCGCGAGGAGATCTGGTCGAGCGTGCCGGTGACGCGCGGGTCCGACGCCTTCGCCCGGTTGATCACGGGCACCACGTTCTGCGCGGCGAAGTTCGACCGCGGGTCCTCGAGCACCACGAAGTCGTTCTCGGGGATCGACGCGTCGGTGGTGAAGATGTCGGCCGCCTGGACGGTGCCGTCGCGCAGGGCGGCGATGGTCAGCGGGCCGCCCTCGTCGAGCGCGCGGAACTCGCGGAAGGTGCAGCCGTAGAGCCGCTGCAGGCCCGGCACGCCGTAGGTGCGCTGCTGGAACTCGGGCGGGCCGCCGAAGGTGACGGTGCCGCACAGGGGGGCGAGGTCCTGGATCGAGCGCAGGTTGTTCTGCGTGGCGAACGCGCGCGTGACGACGACGGCGTCCTTGTCCTCCGCGGCGCTCTGCGCGAGCAGCTGGAGCTGGGGCGGGAGCCCGGTGGTGAGCTGCTGGTAGATCTGGTCCGACGCCGTGGCCGTGGCCTGCGGGTTGATGAACTGCAGCAGGTTGCCGGTGTAGTCGGGGACCAGGTCGATCTCGCCGCGCTGCAGGGCCGGGAAGTAGGTCTCGCGGCTGCCGATGCCGAAGCGGCGCTCGACGGTGACGCCGCGGATCTCCAGGCCGGTCGCGTAGATCTCGGCCAGCAGGCGGTTCTCGGTGAAGTTGGCCGAGCCGATGCGGACCGTGCCCTGCGCCGAGGGCGCGGCGGGCTGGGTGGCCAGCGGGTCGGAGTCGGCGCCGCACCCGGCGAGGAACACGCCGACGGCCAGGACGGCCGCGGCCAGCAGGGCGCGCGGGGATCGGATCACGATCGGGCCTCTCTGGTGATGAGGGTGGGGGTCTCGCGGTGCAGCCGCAGACGGTCGGGGCCCGGGGTGACGAGGCGCCCCAGACCCTGGAGGACGAGCTCGACGGCGATCGACAGCACGGCCACGATCAGCGCACCGCCGAGCATCTGGGGGAAGTCGCGCACGGAGAAGCCGTCGATGATGTAGCGACCGAGGCCGCCGAGCCCGACGAAGGCGGCGATGGTGGCCGTCGCGATCACCTGCAGCGTGGCGAACCGGACGCCGCCGAGCACGAGCGGCACGGCGGCGGGCACCTCGACCTGCAGCAGGATCTGGTGCTCGCGCATGCCCATGCCCCGCGCGGCGTCGACCGCGGCCGGGTCGGCGCCCGCGACCCCCGCGTAGGCGCCGGCCAGCATCGGGGGGATCGCCAGCAGCACCAGCGCCAGCGTGGGCGCGAGCAGGCCGAGCCCGAGCAGCAGCACGAGCAGCACGAGCACGCCGAGCTCGGGCAGCGCGCGCAGACCGTTGGCCGCGCCGACGACGGCGAGCCCGCCGCGGCGGGTGTGCCCGACGACCGCGCCGACCGGCAGGGCGATCACCGCGCCGATGGCGACGGCGAGCAGGGTGTAGCCGAGGTGCTCGAGCACGCGCGCGGGGATGCCGGTGCCACCGCTCCACCGGCCGGGGGCGGCGAACCAGTCCAGGAGCTGGCCGACCACGGCTACACCCCCGTCCGGGCGCGCGACCAGGGCGTGAGCACGCGGCCCAGCCCGAGCCACAGCGCGTCGAAGACGAACGCGAGCACGAGCGAGCCGACGATGCCCGCCGCCACCATCTGCGGGTAGTCCTGCTCGAAGCCCGAGGTCATCAGCGTGCCGAGCGAGTCGATGCCGACCAGCGCGCCCACCGTGACCAGCGAGAACGCCGACACCGACGCCACCCGGAGCCCGGCGGTGAGCACGGGGACGGCGAGCGGGAGCTGCACGGCGAACAGCAGGCCGGCGGACCGGTAGCCCATGGCGACGGCCGCCGTGGTGACCGTGTCGGGCACGGCGTCGAGGGCCTCGGCGACGCTGCGCACGAGCAGCGCGAGCGTGTAGATCGTCAGCGTCACCCCGACGTTGACCGGGCTGAGGATGCCGGTGCCCAGGATGATCGGCATGACGACGATGAGCGCGAGCGACGGGACGGTGTAGAGCGCGCCGGACAGCGGGACGATCACCCTGCGGGCGACCGGCGAGCGGTGCGCCCACCAGCCCACCGGCATCGCGAGCGCCAGCCCGGCCAGCACGGGGACGACGGCCAGCGCGACGGCGGCGAGGACCAGCTGGTCGATGTCGTAGCCGAAGGCCCTCACCGGGCGTGTTCCCGTCCGCCGTCCCGGTCGAGCAGGGCGAGCACGTCGTCGGCCGCGACCCCGCCCCGGTAGCGCCCGTCGGCGTCCACGGCGACGCCGCAGCGCGCCGGCGAGCTGAGCGCGGCGTCGAGGGCCCCGCGCAGCGTGCCCGCGCCCTCCTGCACCGCACCGCCGGCGTCGGTGACGTACACCGACCCGAGGTCGTGGCGCCCGCCGTCGGGGGCGAGCCACGCGGCGGGGCGCCGGTCGCCGTCGAGCAGCACCGTCCACTCCCCCGGCGTGCCCCCGCCGTCGCCGTCGCCGCCGGCACCGTCCCGCCCGGTGGGCAGGTCGACCAGCGCCAGCGACGCGGCCGGGACGAAGCCCAGCCGCCGGTATCCGCGGTCGCGCCCGACGAACCCGGTGACGAACTCGTCCGCCGGGTGCGCGAGCAGCTCGTCGGGCGGCGCGAACTGCGCCAGCCGGCCGCCGACGCGCAGGACGGCCACCCGGTCGCCCAGGCGGATGGCCTCGTCGATGTCGTGGGTGACGAACAGGATGGTCTTGCCCAGCTCGGCCTGCAGGCGCAGCAGCTCGTCCTGCAGCTCGACGCGCACCACGGGGTCGACCGCGGAGAACGGCTCGTCCATGAGCAGCACCGGGGCGTCGCCGGCCAGCGCGCGGGCGACGCCGACGCGCTGCTGCTGCCCGCCCGAGAGCTGGGCGGGGTAGCGCTGCGCGAGCGCGCCGTCGAGCCCGACCCGCTCGAGCAGCTCGGCCGCGCGCACCCGCGCCTCGCGCCGCGACAGGCCCTGCAGCACCGGCACCGTGGCGACGTTGTCGAGCACGCGGCGGTGCGGGAAGAGCCCCGCCTGCTGGATGACGTAGCCGATGCCGCGGCGCAGCAGGGCCGGGTCGGCGTCGGCGACGTCGGCGCCCTCGAGCAGCACCGAGCCCGACGTCGGGTCGATCATCCGGTTGACCATCCGCAGCGACGTCGTCTTGCCGCAGCCCGAGGGCCCCACCAGCACGGTGATCTCGCCCTCGCGGGCGGTGAACGACAGCGACTGCAGGGCCACCGTGCCGTCCGCGAAGCGCTTGCCGACGTCCCGGAACTCGATCACGTGCCGCCAGCTCCCGGGGTCCGCCGGTGACACCCGTGTCGGCCACCGCGTCGTCGCGAGAATCTAGCCCGACCCCCCGACCGCCGCGAGGGACCTCACCCCGCGGCGCGGTCCTGCGGGGTCAGCGGGCCGCGGCGCAGCACCTCGGTGAACGCCTCCGCCGGCATCGCGCGGGCGAAGAGCCACCCCTGGAAGGCGTGGACGCCGAGGTCGCGCAGCACCGCGAACTGGTCGGCGTCCTCCACACCCTCGGCCACGCAGGTCTGGCCGATCGCCGCGGTGAGCTCGACCACCGCGCGGGCCACCGCCCGGTCGGACTCACCGGTGGCCACACCGCGCACGAAGCCGCGGTCGAGCTTGACGATCTGGGCGGGCAGGCCGGTCAGGCGCGAGAGCGACGAGTAGCCGGTGCCGAAGTCGTCGACGGCGAGCCGGACGCCGGCGGCGATGAGCTCGTTCATCTCCCGCAGCGTGTGCGGCGGCAGGTCGGCCAGGCAGGTCTCGACGAGCTCGAGCACCAGGCGGTCCCACGGCAGCCCGGACTCGGCGACGGTGGCGCGCACGACGGGCAGGAAGTCGGGGTCGCCGGGCAGCAGGCCCGCGAGGTTCACGGCCACCGACGGCGGGATGCCGCCGGGCCGCGCGGCCGGCCAGGTCGCCGCCTCGCGCACCGCGGCGCGCAGCACCCACCGGTCGAGGTCGCCGAGCAGGTCGGCGGCCTCGGCCACGGGCAGGAACTTGTCGGGGAACAGCAGGCCGTGCTCGGGGTGCTGCCAGCGCACCAGCGCCTCGGCGGTCTGCACGCGCCCGTCCGGGCCGACGACGGGCTGGAAGTGCAGCACCAGCTCGTCGTTGACCATGGCCTCGCGCAGCTGGGTCTCCATCCGCAGCGCCTCGTCGGCGCCGCGCATGATCGCCTCGTCGGCCAGCGCGAACCGCCCGTTGCCGCCGCTCTTGGCCTCGAACAGCGCGGCGTCGGCGAAGCGCATGAGGTCGCCGGTGCCGGGGTGGGCCGGCGCGGGGTCGAGGCCCGCGAGCTCGGTGGCGCGCTCCCGGCGCAGGACCTGGGCGACGGGGTCGTCGGTCGGGTCGATGTCGGGCGCGGCCGCGTCGTCGACGAGGTACGGGTCGGGACGCGGGGCCTCGGGCACGGCCGCGCCGATCCCGATCGTCGCGCCGACCGCGGCCCCGACCGTCGCCGAGATGCGCACGAGCTGGCCGTGCACCGGGATGGCCGTGCGCAGGATGCCGGCCACCGTCGCGGAGAGCGCGTCCAGCCCGCCGTGCAGGTCCACGTCGGCGCAGACCACGACGAACTCGTCGCCCGCGCTGCGCGAGGCCGAGCAGCCGGCGGGCAGGCGCTCGCGCAGCCGCTGCGCGAGCTCGACGAGCAGCTCGTCGCCGGCGTCGTGGCCCAGGGAGTCGTTGACCCGCTTGAAGTTGTCGATGTCGCAGAACAGCACGCCGGTGCGCCGCGCGGTGGGGCCGGCGAGCAGCCGGGACACGGTGGTGGTCAGCGCGCGGCGGTTGGGCAGGCCGGTCAGCTCGTCGTGCATGGCCTGGTGGCGCAGGCTCGCCTCGACCCGGCGCGCGTCGGTGACGTCGGTGAACACCACGAGGTGGGTGACGCCGCCGTCGTCGTGCACCGACACCGACACGTGCAGCTCGCACCACACCGCCGCGGCGTCCGCGCCGCCGGCGCCGCGCTCGCGGGTGCGCAGGGCCCGCGGGGTGCACGACCAGCTCACCGAGCCCGCCGAGCCCGCGGGGCGCGCCAGCAGC
>CADCTH010000334.1 GCA_902805495.1 uncultured Actinomycetospora sp. | reverse complement strand
GGCGAGCTCGCGGGCGCGGGCGGGGTCGCGCACGGCCGCGACCAGCGCCGCCGCGTCGCCGGTGACCACGACGTCCGGCGCGGACACCGCGTCCGCGGCGTGCACCCCGGTCGCGTCGAGCCGCAGCCACACCGACGTCGCCCCGTCGTCCGCCGTGCGCAGGTCGAAGCGGACGACGAGCTCGCGGTCGAGGGCGCCGGGAACCAGGAGGATCTCCAGGGCGAGCGTGAGCCACTGCGGGCGGAACGCCAGGCCGGCGGTGTCGTCGGGGAGCAGCGCGATCCCGAACCGCGCGAGGGCCTCCACCACCGGCCGCAGCTCCGCGCCGGCGTCGGTCAGCCGGTAGGTGCGGGTGCGCCCGTCGCCGGCGCCCGGCACGGTCGCCACCAGCCCCGCCGCCTCGAGGTCGCGCAGGCGGCCGGCGAGGAGGTTCGTGGCGATGCCCGGCAGGTCGCGGGTGAGCTCGCCGTAGCGTCGTGGCCCGGCGAGCAGCTCGCGGACCACCAGCAGCGTCCAGCGGTCGCCGACGACGTCGAGGGCGGTCGCGACGGCGCAGAACTGCCCGTACGTCGCCGCCATGGGTCGAGCCTAGGTCGTCGCGGGCGGCCGCCACCGCGGGTCGCGGCCCGTGAGCGCGAGCAGACGGTCGCCCGCGGTGGCGCCCGGTCCCGCGTCGAGCCGGGCGGCGAACGCGGCGCCGGGACCCCAGGCGAGGTCGGGAAACGCGGACACGACGCGTTCCGCCGCGACCGCGAGGTCCTCGTCGAACCGGTACGGCAGGCCGGCGGCACGGGCGAGGTCCCAGCCGTGGACGAGGACGTCGGCGAAGTGCACTGCGAGCGCCGACCGGGCGGAGCGCTGCTGCCAGCCGAGCGGGAAGCGCGCGTCGGCGGCCGCGGGGCGCGCGGCGGCGGCGACGAGCGCCTCGACGGCGCGCGGCAGGTCCCCGCCACCCGATCCGGCCTCGGGTCCGCCGAGCACGGCGAGCTGGGCGCGGTTGTTCTCGACGAGGTGGTCGACCACGTCGCGGACGCGCCACCCGGCGCACGGGGTCGGCGCCTCCCACCGCTCGCGCGGCACGGCCTCGGCGACGTGCGCGGTGGCGTCGAGCGCGCGCCGGTCGAGGTCGAGCACGTCCGGGGCGCCGGCCGGCATCGTCAGGATGCGCTCGGCCACGGCGCCGGGGGCGTCCACCTGCACGTAGTGCCCGGCGCGCGGCACGAGCGTCAGCTCGGCGTCGGCGGCGAAGGCCGCGGCGAGGGCGCGGGCCACTCCCGGGTTCAGGTACGGGTCGCGGGCGCCGAAGACCACGCGCGTCGGCACCCCGAGGTCCGCGAGGTCCCGGGAGCGCCGGCGGCGGTCGAGCAGGGTCCGGGGGAGGTCGGCGTTCAGCCGCCAGAACGCCTCGCGGGCGGGGAGGAAGTCGGCGTAGAGGCGCGGGACCAGCTCGGCGCGGGCGGCGTCGTCGGTGATGAAGCGCCCGACCTGCCAGGTGAACAGGCGGCGGTCGAGCCCGGGCGCCCGTCGGGCGACGGCGCGGGCGAGGACCCGCAGGCCGGGCGTCGAGTACAGCGTGATCGCCTCGGGGGCCCGCAACGACGGCGTCCACCCGTAGTAGGTGTTGAGCAGGACGAGACCGGCGACGCGGTGCGGCCGGAGCAGGGCGAGGTCGATCGCCGGCGGCCCCGAGGCGTCGTGGGCGACGAGCACGACCGGGCCGTCGATCGCGTCGACCACCGCGGCCAGCTCCGCGGTCTGGTCGTGGGCGGTGCGCGGATACCCGGGCGGCTTGTCGGACGCGCCCCAGCCGAGGAAGTCGAAGCGCACGACGTGGCGGCCCGCCAGGTGCGGGACGAGGCGGTCGTGGAGGTGGCGGTCGTCGGGGAAGCCGTGGAGGAGCACGATCGTCGGTCCGTCGCCGGGCTCCTCCTCGACGTGGAGGGTGTGGCCGCGGTGGGTCACGGACAGGGCGCCGGGGGCGGTCGTCGTCATGGCGCGATCGCACCGCACTTCGCTTGATTAAGTCAAGCGATCTGGGTCCTGTCCCGTCGACGGGCGGTCTGGTGCGATGGACCCATGCAGACACGCGTCGATCTCAACGCCGACGCCGGCGAGAGCCTCGGGCGCTGGAAGCTCGGGCACGACAGCGAGCTGATGGCCCACGTGACCTCGGTGAACGTGGCGTGCGGCTACCACGCGAGCGACCCGGTGACCATGCGCGAGTCGGTGCGCACGGCCCTCGCCACCGGCACCGCGATCGGCGCGCACCCCGGCCTGCCCGACCTCGTCGGCTTCGGCCGGCGGCGGATGGCGCTGCGCCCCGACGAGGCCGCCCAGCTGGTGCTGTACCAGACCGGTGCCCTGCAGGCGACGGCTCGCGCGGAGGGCGCGGAGGTCGTGCACGTCAAGCCGCACGGCGCGCTCTACGGCATGGCGCTCACCGACGACGCGATCACCACCGCGATCACCTAGGCCGTCCTGCGCCTCGACCCGGACCTCATGATCTTCTGGCTCGCCGGACCGACGGCCGACCTCGCCCGCTCGCTCGGCGCGACGGTGGCGCGCGAGGGCTTCGCCGACCTCGAGTACGACGACGAGGGCCGGATCATCGTCGAGCCCGAGCCGAAGGCGAAGGACCCCGACGCCGTCGCGCAGCAGGCCGTCGACCTGCTCGAGGGCCACGTGACGTCGACGTCGGGCAAGCACCTGGACGTCGAGGTCGACACGATCTGCCTGCACGGCGACCGCCCCAACGCGGTCGAGATCGGCGAGGCGCTCGTGCGGCGCCTCGACGACCTGGGCGTGGAGCGCGTGTCGGCGGCTCAGCTGCTGCGGGGCTGATCCAGCGGGAGCGAACGCGGACTTCGTGCGCGTAGAAGCAGCGAGATACCCGTTCGCTGCTACCCCGCCAGCCAGGTCTCGAGGGTCGTGATGTCGTATGTGCCGTCGACGACCGCGGGGTGGTCGAGGAGGCGGCGGTGCAGGCCGATCGTCGTCGGCAGGCCCTCGACGCGGTACTCCGCGAGCGCGCGGCGGCCGCGGGCCAGGGCCTGCTCGCGGGTCGGCGCCCAGACCGCGAGCTTGGCCACCAGCGAGTCGTAGAACGGCGGGACGACGTCGCCGGCCATCAGCGCGGTGTCGACGCGGACGCCCGGCCCGCCCGGCAGCTCCAGCCTCGTGACCTCGCCCGGCGAGGGCAGGAAGTCCTGGTCGGGGTCCTCAGCGTTGACGCGGAACTCGATCGACGCGCCGCGGCACACCACGTCGTCCTGGGTCACCGACAGCGGCGCCCCACCGGCGACGCGCAGCTGCTCGGCGACGAGGTCGAGCCCGGTGACCGCCTCGGTGATCGGGTGCTCGACCTGGATGCGGGTGTTCATCTCGATGAAGAAGAACTCGCCCTCGTCACCGGAGCCCTCGACCAGGAACTCCACGGTCCCCGCGCCGACGTAGCCCACCTCGCGCGCCAGGTCCACGGCCGCCGCGCACAGCGACGCCCGCACCGACGGGTCGAGCCCCGGCGCCGGCGCCTCCTCGAGGATCTTCTGCCGGCGCCGCTGCAGCGAGCACTCCCGCTCGAAGCAGTGGACGACGCCGCCGTGGGTGTCGGCGAGCACCTGCACCTCGACGTGCTTGGGGCCCTGCAGCGCCCGCTCGAGGTAGACCTTGTCCGACCCGAACGCCGACGCCGCCTCGCGCTGGGCCTCGGCCACGACGGTGCGCAGCTCGTCCGCCGACGCCGCCGGCCGGATGCCCCGACCCCCGCCGCCCGCCGACGCCTTGACCAGCACCGGGTAGCCGACCTCCTCGGCCGCGGCCAGCGCGTCCTCGACCGAGGCGACCTCGTCGCTGCCCGGCACCACGGGCACCCCCGCGCGCCGGGCCAGTGCCCGCGCCGAGGCCTTGTCACCCATCGTCGCGATCACCGACGACGGCGGCCCGACGAAGGTCAGGCCGGCCTCCTCCACCGCCGCCGCGAACGACGGGCGCTCGGAGAGGAAGCCGTAGCCGGGGTGCACCGCGTCGACGCCCGACGCGCGCGCGGCCTCCAGGATCGCGTCCTCGTTCAGGTAGCTCTTCGACGCCGACGACTTCCCGACGTGCACCGCGTCGTCGGCCATCCGCACGTGCGCGGCCTGCGCGTCGGCGTCGGAGTACACGGCGACCGACCGGATGCCCAGCTCACGGCAGGCCCGCACGACCCGCAGCGCGATCTCGCCCCGGTTGGCGATGAGGACCGAGGAGAGGCTCACGTCTCCAGCTCGACCAGGTCCTGGCCGATCGTCACCTCGTCCTCGTTCTCGACGAGGAACTTGGCCACGGTGCCCGCGGCGTCGGCCTTGACCTCGTGGAACGTCTTCATGACCTCGACGAGGCCCACGGTGTCGCCCTCCGCGACGGACGCGCCCTCGGTCACGTAGGGCTCCGCGTCGGGCGAGGGCCGGTGGTAGAAGACGCCGGGCGTGCGGGACGTGATGGTGTGGCTGCCCACCGAAAGGCCTCCTACGAGAGAGCGGAACGGATGCGGTCGAGCGCGTCGAGGCGGTCTTTCCGGACCTCCAGCGCGCCGTCGAGGTCGACGGCCACGAAGCGCGTCTTGTCGCCGGTCTTGGTCTGGGCGAGCCGGTCGCGGTCGACGCTGACGACGGTGCCGAGCGTCGCGTAGCCGCCGCCGGTGACCGCGTCCTGCAGCAGCACTATCGGCTCGACCCCGCCCGGGACCTGCACCGACCCCACCGGGTAGCCGCAGTCGGTGACGTTGGCGGGGTCGCTGCCCGCTCCGAAGGGCTGCTCGCGCGGCACGAACTCCAGCTCGGCGCCGCGGAAGCGGTAGCCGACGCGGTTGGCGTCCGGGGTCACCTTCCACTCGGTGTCGGTGAACCGGGCGAGCGAGTCGTCGGTGAGCCGGTAGCTGTGCAGCCCGACCAGCAGGTGCACCTCGGCGGTCGACGGGTGCACGGGCACGTCGCCCGCGTCGAGCCGCCGGCCCGCCTTGGGGTCGCGCGCGTCGGAGCCGATCGCCAGCTCGTCGCCCGCGCGCAGCGCGCGTCCCTGGAAGCCCCCGATGCCGACGAGCGTGTAGGTGGAGCGGCTCCCGTAGTACAGCGGCACGTCGATACCGCCCGCCACCGCCACGTACGGCCGGGCGCCACCGCGCAGCTGCCCGAACGAGAGCACCGAGCCCGACGAGACGGCCACCGACTCCCACGTCGGGATCTCCTCGCCGTCGACGAAGGCCGGGATCTCGGCGCCGGTCACGGCGATCACCGTGTCCTCGGTGAACTCCAGCGTCGGCCCGAGGTAGACCGCCTCCAGCGCCGCGGCCCCGGGCTCGTTGCCGACCAGGGCGTTGCCGACGTGGTACGCGAACGAGTCGAGCGCGCCCGAGGGCGGGAAGCCGATGCTGTAGTACCCGAGACGCCCGGTGTCCTGGACGGTGGTCTCCAGGCCGGGGTCCTGCACCCTGATCGTCACCCGTACAGCACCTCCTTCATCGCCGCGTTGGTGCCGTCCGGGTCGGCGAGGAACCGGCTCGGGGAGAACTCCAGCTCCTTGTACGAGTAGCGCCACGTCCCGGCGTCGACCTGCGCGCGCACGTCGTCGTACTCCTCGCGGTCGACGCGGCGGTAGTTGATGACGTCGCCGTGCTGGAAGAACACCACCGAGTCGTTCTCGGCGAAGTCCGGTAGGCGCTGCTCGCCGTCGAAGATCGGCGCGGGCGCCGAGCCGAAGAGCTGGTAGCCGCCGGCGCCCTTGACCGGGTAGATCACGGCGAACGCGCCGCCGAACCCGAACGCGCGCTCCGGGGTCTCGGTGCGCGGGCGCACGTACTTGGGCACCTCGACCTGGCGTTCCCGCGGCACCAGCTGGAAGCACCACGGCAGGCCGGGGACGAAGCCCATCATCGTCACGAGGTACGGCGACGCGGCGAGCGCGTCGATGAAGTCCTCGGTCGAGGAGTAGCCGTTGATCCGCGCGCCGTAGTCGAGGTCGGTGCCGTTCGGGTCCTGGTGCCGGTCGCGGAACTTCATGAGGACCTCGTGGGTCCACGGGTCGTTCAGCATGATCGGGACGTCGACGATGCGCGTCGCGACCACCAGGTCGTCGGAGAGCTCCCCGACCTCGTCCTCGATGCGCTGCAGCTCGCGCACGAGGTCGCGCGGGTGCAGGCGGTCGGGATCGACGCGCACCATGTAGGACGCGTTCGACGGGGCGATCTCCTCGACGCCCGGGATCGCCTCCTCGGCCAGGCGCCGGGTGATCGCCAGCGACCGGAAGTGCACCGGCAGGCTCATCGCCGCGGAGAGCTCGACGTAGACGAACTCGTCGCCGCCGTGGTCGTAACGCGTCTCGGTCTCGGTGGCGGTCACGGGATCACACCTTGGCCGCGTCGGTGATCGCGCGCCAGACCCGCTGCGGGGACAGCGGCATGTCGAGGTGGGTCACGCCGCGGGCGGCCAGCGCGTCGATCGCGGCGTTGACGACGGCGGGCGACGACCCGATCGCCCCGGACTCGCCGATCCCCTTGGCGCCCAGCGGGTTGGTGGGCGACGGGGTGATCGTCTGGTCCAGGTCGACGGCCGGGAGGTCGGGCGCGGCGGGCACCGCGTAGTCCGCGAGCGTCGCCGCCGTCGGCTGGCCCGCCTCGTCGAACGTGGCCTGCTCGTAGAGCGCCTGCCCGATGCCCTGGGCGATGCCGCCGTGGAGCTGCCCGTCGACGATCTGCGGGTTGACGATGCGCCCGCAGTCGTCGACGGCCACGAAGCGCCGGATCCTCGTCATCCCGGTCTCGGTGTCGACCTCCACCACGGCGATGTGCGTGCCGAACGGCCAGGTGAAGTTCGGCGGGTCGAAGTGGTGGTCGGCGGTGAGGTTGGGCTCCATGCCCTCGGGCAGGTCGGCGGCCAGCGACGCGGCGCCGGCGACCTGCTGGATGGTCACCGACGGACCGGACGTGCCGGCCACGGAGAACACGCCGTCGACGAACTCGAGGTCCGACTCCGCGGCCTCGAGCAGGTGGGCGGCGATGAGGCGGGCCTTGGCCACGACCTTCTCCGCCGCCCCGTACACCGCCGTCCCGCCGACCGCGAGGCTGCGCGAGCCGTAGGTGTCGCGGCCGAACGGCGCGACCATCGTGTCGCCGTGGAACACCTCGACGTCGGCCGGATCGATGCCGAGGCTGTCCGCGGTGATCTGGGCCCACGCCGTCTCGTGGCCCTGGCCGTGCGGGCTCGTGCCGGTGACGACCTCGGCGCGCCCCGCCGTCGTCATGCGGACCGTCGCGGCCTCCCAGCCCCCGCTCTGCAGCCGCACCCCGGCGGCGACCTTGGACGGCGAGAGCCCGCCGGACTCGGTGAAGTTGCCGATGCCCACGCCGAGCTCGACCGCCTCGCCGGCCGCCGGGCGCTGCGCCTGCTCGGCCCGCAGGTCGTCGTACCCGACGAGCTCGAGCGCCCGGCGCATCGCGCGCTCGTAGTCCCCGGAGTCGTACTGCACGCCCGACGGGGCGGTGCGCGGCTCGTCGAACGGCGGGTGGAGGTTGCGCAGCCGCAGCTCGGCGGGGTCCATCCCCAGCGCGCGGGCGAGGTCGTCCATCACGCGCTCGTGGGCGTAGGCCGCCTCCGAGCGCCCGGCGCCGCGGTAGGCGTCGGTGGGCGTGAGGTTGGTGAACACGCCGCGGCACTCGAAGTCGTAGGCGCCGAAGTCGTAGAGCCCGCAGTAGGTGAACGCGCCGAACACCGCGATGCCCGGCGTGAGCAGCTGCAGGTACGCGCCCATGTCGGCGACGAGCCGGACCTTCATGCCGAGGATCTTGCCGTCGCGCGTGGCCCCGACGGTCATGTACTGGACCTGCCCGCGCCCGTGCGTGGTCGCGACGTGGTGCTCCGAGCGGGTCTCGGTCCACTTCACCGGGCGCTTGAGCCGCCGCGCGAGGACCAGCGCCAGCGCCTCCTCCGCGTACACGTTGAGCTTCGCGCCGAAGCCGCCGCCGACGTCCGGGGCGACGACGCGCAGCT
Organism: uncultured Actinomycetospora sp.; assembly: GCA_902805495.1. GTDB lineage: Bacteria > Actinomycetota > Actinomycetes > Mycobacteriales > Pseudonocardiaceae > Actinomycetospora. Next base: position 6,956 of record CADCTH010000334.1, on the reverse strand, counting down.
TGGTGTCGGAGATGCCGCAGATCGCGGCGAGGATGTCGCGCACGAAGTGCGGCACCTGCGTCGAGGTGTGGACGGTGAAGCCGCCGCCCACAGCGTCGGGCGTGACGACGACCGCGCGGGGCTCCATCGGCGAGGGAATCACGCGCTGCTGGACGTAGCGACCCTCGACCACGACGTCGGCCTGCGCCAGGGCGGCGTCGACGTCGCCGACCGCGAGCGGCCAGGTGTAGCAGTGGTTGGTGCCGAACTGCTCGTGGACCAGCGGCGCTCCGGGCTCCAGGGCCGCCTCGATGTCGAACACGCCGGGCAGCTCGTCGTAGTCGACGACCACCAGCTCGGCCGCGTCGCGCGCGGCCGCCGCGTCCGTGGCCACCACGACCGCCACCGCGTCGCCGACGTGGTTGACCTCGTCGCGGGCCACCGGGAGGTGCTCGGGGACGAGGATGTCCTCGGTGACCGGCCAGCCGGTGGGGATGCCCGCGGCGAACTCGCCCGCGAGGTCGGCGCCCGTGAACACCGCGACCACGCCGGCGTGGTCGCGGGCGGCGCCGGTGTCGACGGCGGTGATCCGCGCGTGCGCCACCGGGCTGCGGACGAGGGCGAGGTGGACCGTCGCGGGCGGGGCGATGTCGTCGGTCCAGGTGGCGCGTCCGGTGATCAACGCAGCGTCCTCGCGCCGCGGCAGGCTCTGTCCGACGTGCGTGGGCTTGGGGGCGGTCTGGGTCACCGGGGGTGCTCCCTCGACGGTGGTGGTGTGATCCACCCCACCGTTCCCTGTGCGCGACGTCCTGGGAAGGGGCCGCGAGGTGAGGGCAGGCCACCCTGATCTCGCGAGGCCCGAACGGGCTATCGCGACGGTGATGTACGTCACGTAACAGTTCGTTTCCGACCGGCCCGCCCGAGATCGCCCCAGGTCGGCACCAGCCGCAACGGCTTCCGGAGCCGATCAGGACAGCCTTCGTTGCCTGGCGAGGGCACCCACGCGCCCGCGACGATCTCCGCCATGACGTCGATGCAGAGCCTGCCCACCGTCGGAAGCTGTTCGGCCACCTCGTGCGCCTACAACGAGAGCTCCACCTGCCACGCGGGCGCCATCACGGTCGCCGGCGACAACGCCGCGTGCGGCACCTTCGTCGAGATCTCGTTCCGCGGTGGCGTGGACGCGGGCGGCGTGGTCGGCGCGTGCCACCGCTCGGAGTGCAGGTTCAACGACAAGCTCGAGTGCACCGCCCCGTCGGTGCAGGTCGGCGCGGGCAAGGACGTCGCCGACTGCCTGACCTACGAGGCGCGGTAGAGCTCCTCGAGCAGCGGGGTGGCCTCCGCGGGCTCGAGCACGAGCCCGCGCACCGGGTCGGCGCGCAGCGTGCCGTCGGCCAGGGCCAGCGCGGCGACGCAGTCGTCGTCGTCCACCAGCACCGCCGCACCCCGCGCGGCCACCGACGCGAGCACCCCCAGGACGGCCCGCCGTCCCGCGGCGTCGAGCCCGTCGGTGATCCGGTCGACCAGCACGATCGCGGCGTCACCGGCGTCCTCGAGACGCCGGCGACGCGTCGCGACGCCCTCACCCGTTTCCGCGCCCACGCGCCGGACCGCGACCCGCCCGCCGGACTCCGCGGTGGCCGACGTCGGGTCGAGCATGTCCATGAGGCGCCCGCGCACGATCTGCTCCCCGAGCAGCACGGTGACCTCGCCCGTGGGCAGTCGCAGCGTCATCGCCGACCTCCTCGATCAGTGAGGGGAGGCTAACCTCGCTTCCCCGCGTCCGTCGAGGGCTGATCGGTCACTCCGACGCGCGGACCGCCCGCCAGACCGCTGTCGCGAAGGGCACGAGCACCGGGTCGGTGCCCACGCGCCGGGCGATGAGGTCCCGCGCGCGCTCCGCCACCTCCGCCCGCTCGTCGGCGGGCAGGGTCAGCACGCTGGAGTAGGTGCCGAGCATGCCGGCGACGTCCTCCGCGGCCATCCACGTCGAGCGCCGGAACACCCGCGAGGTGCCCGGCCCGAACGGCGCGCCGGGCGGGAGCTCCACCGCGAACCCGGACCGCACGATCGGCGCCGAGCCCTGCTGGTCGGCGCGCCCGATGCGGCGCAGCTCGGCGACCCAGTCGACGTCCGGGTCGGCGAAGCTCCACAGCAGCCCCAGCACCCCGCCGGGGCGCAGCACGCGGGCGATCTCGGCGGTGGCGGCGTCCGGGTCGAACCAGTGCCACGCCGACGCCGCGAGGACCGCGTCCACCGACGCGTCGGGCAGGGGGATGTCCTCGGCCGTCCCGGCCAGCACCCGCGCGCCGGGGCTGCGGGCGGACAGCACCGCGCGCATCGCGTCGTCGGGCTCGACCGCGACGACGTCGGTGACGCCGACGGCCGCGAGCGAGCGGGACAGCAGCCCGGTGCCCGCGGCGAGGTCGAGCACGGCGGCGTCCGTGGACGGCACCAGGTCCCGCAGCGCCTCGGGGACGGGTGCGGGCCGGAGCCGGTCGTACTCCTGCGCCGCCGCGCCGAACGAGCGGGCGCGGGCGGTCACAGCCAGCCGCGCTTGCTGAACACGATGTAGAGCGTGAGGGACGCGAGCACCATGAGGCCGAGCGCGAACGGATAGCCGAGCGTCCACTGCGTCTCGGGGATGTGCTCGAAGTTCATGCCGTAGATCGCGCCGATGAGCGACGGGGCGAACAGGATCGCCGCCCACGACGAGATCCGCTTGACCTCCTCGCCCTGCGCGAGGCTGGTCTCCGAGAGCTTGCGCATCTCCTCGTTCTGGCGCTGACCGACGAGCGCGGCGTTGACCTGCAGGATGTTGCCGAGCAGCTGGCGGAAGTTCTCGGCCGACTCCGAGGTCTGCGCCTGGTGGTCGGCGACGTCGCGCATCCCGCGGTGCAGCACGACCCGCGACTCGTCGTCGGCGGTCTCGGTGAGGAGGCCCGCGAGCACGTCGCGCAGCGGTTCCACCGAGCGCTGCAGTTCGATCACCTCGCGCGAGAGCTGGTAGATGCGCCGCGAGACGCTGGGGTCGCCGCCGAAGACCTGGGTCTCGATCTGGTCGATGTCGTCGCGCAGGCCGCGGAGCACCGGCCGGTAGTCGTCGACGACGCGGTCGAGCACCGCGTAGAGCACGGCGCGCGGGCCGAGGCCGAGCAGCTCCGGGTCGTCCTCGAGCCGCTGGCGCACCGAGGACAGCTCCGGGGTCTCGGCGTGCCGCACGGTGACGACGAAGTCGTGCCCGAGGAACAGGTGGATCTCGCCGACCTGCACGTCCTCGTCCTCGTCGACGTACCAGGCCGGGCGCAGCACGACGAACTCGACGTCGTCGTAGCGCTCGAGCTTCGGGCGCTGGTGGGCGTGCACGGCGTCCTCGACCGCCAGCGCGGGCAGCGAGAGCTCGCGGGCCAGGAGGTCGAGCTCGTTCTTGTCGGGGCGCAGCAGCCCGATCCAGGCGAACCCGCCAGGGCCGTCCCCGTCCCGGTCGCGCAGCAGCTCCAGCGTGCGGTCCAGCGAGTCGGGCTCGCTGTCACGCGTCCCGCCCACGTACACGGCGTTGTCGACGACGGTCATCGGACCATCCTCCCGCGGCCCCGACGGACCCGCGCCGACGGTCGACACGTCGAGCGGCGCAGGAGCACGACGGGTCGCATCGTCGTGGCGCGACGGGCTAGTGGGCCAGCGCGACGCCCGCGGCCACGAGGCCGACGGCGTTGGTGCCCAGGTGCAGCCCGATGGGGGCGAGCACCGAGCCGGTGCGGTGGCGCAGCCAGCCCAGTGCGAGGCCGCCGGCGACGGTCACGCCGAGGACGGTGAGCGCCGAGGTCCAGTGCAGGGTCGGCGGCAGGGGCACCGCGGACGGGCCGAAGGCCACCGTGAGGTGCCAGAGCCCGAACGCGACGGCGCTGACGCCCAGGGCCGTCCGCACCGGGAGCGCGCGCACCGAGCGCCCGTGCAGGACGCCGCGGAAGGCGAGCTCCTCGGCGAGCACGGTGCCCAGCGGGATGAGCACGAGCCCGCGCAGCAGCAGCGCGCCCGGCGAGGCGCCGGCGAGCTGGGGGTTCTCGAGCAGGTCGGGCGCGAGGAGCAGGACCCCGCCGTAGCCGAGCACCGCGACGCCGATCGCCGCGCCGCCCCAGCGCAGGCCCGCCGCCCAGGTGCCGCGCCCGACGCCCAGGTCGGCCCAGGTGACGCCGAGCAGGCGCGCGACGGTGACCATCGCGGCGACGCCGCCGAGGTTGAACAGGGCCTTGAGCACCGCGTCGGCGGGCAGGGCCGGGAGCACGACGTTGCTCCACAGCAGGAGCACCCCCGCGACGATCGCCGCGGGGGCGAGTCGCCGCCAGTGGGACGGGACCGCCTCCTCGTCGTCGGCGCCGGCGGTGGCGGGACGTGCGGGAGTGGCCGTGTGCTGGGGAGCGGTCACGCCCCCAGGATGCCTGCCACCCGTGTCGTGTCCGCATCGGTCCACCCCGCGGGTGTACCCAGGGCCAACCATCCGCCCAGCACGGAGCTCCGGTAGACGTGCCCGTGGCCGTCGGGGACGGACAACGAGTTCGTCAGGTCGATGGTGACCTGCCAGAACGTCACGACGGGGAACCAGTCCATGGTCGGCGAGACGTCGGGGCCGGGCGGCTCGGCGAGCCACTCGGGTCGGCTCCACAGCAGCGCCGGCGACCACCAGACCACCGGGTCCGAGGCGTGCTGCAGGTAGACGACGCGTGGCGCATCCCACGGTCCGGGCGGCCGGGCGAGGTCCGCGGCGGTGGACCCGAAGCGCACCTCCCGGCCCCCGTCGACGACGGGGAGGATCGCGCGGGACCCGGGGTCACGCTCCGCAGTCAGCGTCGCGTGCAACGTGTTGGAGTGCGGCGGGCCGACCCACAGCACCCCGTCGGCCTGGGTCCGGGCGTCCTCGAGGCTCGTGAACGCGGCCTCGGAGCCCTGCGAGCCCAGCGACTCGCCGAACACGAGCAGCCGGGGCCGCCGCTCCGGGGGCATCCGCTCGACCCGGGCGTGCACCGCGTCGAACAGCGCGCGGCCCTCCGCCTCCGCGCGCGTGCGGTCGACGACGAACGACAGCCAGCTCGGCAGGTACGAGTACTGCGTGGCGACGATCGCGGTGTCCCCGCCCCAGACGAGCTCGAGGGCGTCCGCGGTGGGGGCGTCGATCCAGCCGGTGCCCGTCGTGGTGACGACGGCGAGCACGGCGCGGTCGAACGCGCCCGTGCGCTCGAGCTCGGCGAGGGCCATCGCGGCACGCTCGGTGGGACCGGGCGCCGAGAGCAGGCCGGCGTAGACCCGGATCGGGTCGACCGGCGGGCGCCCCGAGGCCGTCGCGAGGTCGCCGGGCGGGCGCCCGCCCGCGACGAAGGACTGGCCCTCGCGCCCGATCGTCTCCCAGCGCACGAGCGAGGCGGGCGAGCCGGAGCGCAGGGGCGAGGTCGGGGGGACGACGCCGGGGTAGGGCTGGTCGTTGGCGGCGCCGAACACCGAGTCGGCGACGCGCAGGCCGGTGCGCACGACGATCGTGTCGATCATCGCGACGACCAGGAGCAGCGCGAGCAGCGCGCCGGCGATGGCGGCGACCCGGCGGGGGAGGTGCACGCGGCGCCGCAGCAGGTCGGCGGCCCGCGCGGCGAGCCAGCGCACCCCGCGCCCGAAGCCGACGAGCACCCCGGCCACGACGAGCGCCACGGGGCCGGCGCGGAGCCAGCCGTCGGTCGTGGGCTGCTCGAGGCCCATGAGGCCGGCGACCTGGCGCTGCCACGCCGCGCCGGCGAGCAGGATGCCGAGCAGCGACGCCGTCGCCGTGAGCACGAGCACGACCCAGGCGCCGGGGGTGAGCCAGACCGGCTGGGCGCGCCGGACGCGGTCGGTGAGGTCGGTCCAGCGCGCGGTGCGGGCGAGCAGCCAGGCGATCGCCACGCCGAGCGCGTAGCCCAGTGCGCCCGAGATGCCGGTGGCGAGGCCCTGGAAGAGGTAGTCGCGCGGGATGAGCGACGGGGTCAGCGAGATCAGGCCGAACGCGGTACCGAGCACGACGCCCGCGGGGTGGGCGCGGGGGACGTAGCGCACCCAGGGGGCCAGCCGGGGCGGGAGCAGCGGGGAGTCGCCGCCGAAGTCGTGGCGCTGGCCCTCGCGGTGCCAGAGGTGGTGGTGCTCGAGCTCGGCCTCGAACTCGGCCTGGAACTCGGTGTCGAGCTCCTCGCGCGGCGCCTCGGGGATCGGGGTCGCCTCCCGGGACGCCGTCCGCCCCTCCCCGTCCGCCACAGAGTCCACCTTCCCGCGTCGCGCAAGGGCGAAGACGGGGGTGGTGACCGACCCCATGTGAGCGATCTTTGGGCCTATAGGCCCCGAGATCGCTCACATGAGGGACTCGAGCCACCGGCCGGCGGCGAGCAGGGCGTCCTCGCGGTCGGGGTGGCCGAGCAGCTGCAGGCCCAGGGGCAGCCCGTCCGCGTCGCGGGCGCCCGGCACCGCGAGGGCGGGCAGGCCCAGGACGTGGAACGGGCGGCTGAGCACCGGGTCGCCGGTGCTCTCCAGGCCCCGCGGGGCGACGCCGAGGGCGCCCGGCGCCAGCACCGCGTCGGCGTGCTCCAGGGCGGCGAGCACGGCGGTGCGCGTCCCGGCCGAGCGTGCGCGGGCGGCGTCGAGCTCGGGCGCGGGGATCGCGTGGCCCTCGGCGAGCAGCGCGGCAAGGTTCGCACCGAGCCCGGGCAGGTTCGGCACCGTCACCGCGGCCTCGGCGTCCATGATCGTACGCTGGTCGGCGGTCGCGGCGGGGAGGTCGACCTCCAGCGGGGCGACCTCGGCGCCGGCCTCCCGGGCCCGCGCCACCGCGTCGGTGTGGGCGGCGAGCATCGCGGGCGACACATCGGCGACGGCCGTGCCGTCCCAGGTCAGCAGGCGCGGCGGCCCCGGCGTCCCCGGGACGGTGTCGCGCCCGTCGAGCGCCGCGCGGGCGGACGCCAGGT